>CANCKV010000314.1 GCA_947378615.1 Chitinophagaceae bacterium
TCCTGAATACGTAGCAATACTTGATCACCTTTCATGTGTCCACCTTTTTTTAATTCATGTTTCATTGAGAACGGGAGGGGGTTTGTATTAATTGTTAATGTATTTAATTTACTTGTTATCACTTCATCGTCATCGCAGTAGATGAAATAATCATCTGCTGTTTGATTTTCGATGATTCTAAATTTGCTATTAATATAATTTTCAAATTTGTAATCATACCTGTCCAAATGATCCTCTGTTATATTCAGTAACACGGCCACATTTGGTCGAAAAAACTCTATATCATCCAATTGAAAAGAACTTATTTCAGCCACATATAGTGACTTTGGGTCTTCGGCAACTTGCTTGGCAAATGAATACCCAATATTTCCTACTAACGCACAATCCAATCCCGCTTTTCTACATATATGATAAATCAAACTAGTAGTTGTACTCTTTCCATTACTACCCGTTATCGCTATAATCTTTGCATCGCCCTTGAATCGATATGCCAATTCAATTTCTCCAATTACCTTAATCCCCTTCTTCCTAATCTTCTTTACCAACTCATTTTTATCGGGGATTCCAGGACTTTTCACTATTTCATCAGCGGCTAAAATCTTCTCTTCAGTGTGTCCTCCTTCTTCAAAATCAATTCCGTTGTCGATTAATTCCTTTTTATACGTCGCTTTTAGCTGCCCACCATCACTTAAAAAGACCTCGTAACCATTTTTATTGCCTAATAAGGCGGCTCCTACTCCACTCTCTCCTCCTCCTAGAACGAATAGCTTGTGCTTTACCTTTTTTGCACCATCATTTTCTGTAGCAGAGAATTTTGTAGCTGAAGTACCTACATCTTTTTCATCAACAACTTCCTTATTTCCCATTTAATAATCTTTTATCTTTCTTTTCAGTCAGAATGAATAATCATTTCATTGATACAATCTTATTTATTTAAACAATATCATTTAAATAGCCTTAATCAATTTCATAATACTTAACACTACTTTCATTTTCCTTCTGAGTTATGCTCCATTACTCCTACGAATTATGACTGTTCATATATGAATTGCCACAATAGTGTTACGAATTACAACAGTTCGTATACGAATTGCTCCATTACTCTCATGAATTATAACAGTTCATTACTGAAATACGACAATTCGTATATGAACTGTCGTAATGTTCATACGAATTATCACAGTTCATATACGTAATGCACCATTTATCCCAATTAAAAAGAACTTCAATTACCTAATCTTTAATGTTGCAATCGCAAAAACCACACATATCAACGTTACAATCCAAAATCTGACCGCTATCTTACTCTCATGAAACCCTTTCTTTTGATAATGATGGTGTAAGGGACTCATCAGAAACACCCGTCGCCCTTCGCCATACTTCTTCTTCGTATATTTAAAATAACTGACCTGAATAATCACACTTAAGTTCTCTACCAAGAAAACCAAACAAAACATAGGAATCATCAATTCTTTACGGACAATGATGGCAAGCGAGGCAATGATGCCACCTAAGGCTAAACTTCCTGTATCGCCCATAAAAACCTGTGCGGGATAGGCGTTATACCAAAGAAAACCGATACAAGCCCCCACAAATGCGCCAATAAAAATGCTTAGCTCGCCCATATTTGGGATATACATGATGTTGAGATATTCGGCGAAACGTAAATTACCACTCACATATACAAAAACGCCCAAACAAACCCCAATTAATGCGCTCACACCTGCTGCTAAACCATCTAATCCATCCGTCAGATTAGCTCCATTTGAAACTGCAGTAATTATAAAAGTGATAGCAATGATATAGATAACCCAAGTAAACTTTTCAGCGCTTGGACCCATCCAACTCACCAATTTGCTATAATTAAATTCATGGCTTTTCACAAAAGGAATCGTCGTAATAGGAGTCTTAACCCTCGCAAAATGGTGTGCCTTCCCATCGTATATCTTAATGGTGTCACCCATCAAACGTTCACCTTTTTGAATGATTGAATCTGCAATCACATGTTGAGGAGAATAGATTTCACGCAACACTTCTACGTGTTCATTGAAATACAGAGTACTTCCAATGATGATACCCAAACCAATTTGACCAAATATTTTAAAGTTACCTGCCAACCCATCGCTATCTTTCTTCTTATATTTTTCGCCACTAGCTAAGGCTTTTTTTCTTGCTGCAATTTTTAGATAATCATCAATAAAACCAATGATTCCCAACCAAACAGTTGTCAAAATCATCAAACGTATATACGTCTTATTCAGATTAGCAAACAGTAAAGTAGGAATTAAAATCCCCAAAATGATGATGATACCTCCCATAGTGGGCGTTCCCTTTTTAGACTGTTCCCCTGCCAATCCCAATTCACGAACACTCTCGCCAATTTGTTTCTTTTGGAGCATCAAAATCACTTTCTTTCCATAAACCGTCGTGATGATTAGGGATAAAATAATAGCCATTGCCGCTCGGAAAGTGATGTATTGAAACATCCCCGCCCCTGCGAAATGAAACTGCTGTTTTAACCATAAAAACAAAGAGTAAAGCATCCTTTTTCTAGTTATGAGTTATAAGTGATGAGTGATGAGTCGAATAACTATCGTCAAATCCTCCTTTTCTTACTCCTCCTTTTCTTTTTATTAAACCAATATATTATTCTTTTCTATAAAATAGATTTGAGCAATTGTTAGAACTCATCATTCATCGCTCTTAACTCATCACTATTACTTACCCATCATTTCAAAAACTTCCATCAACACGGCTTTATCATCAAAAGGGTGTTTTATTCCCTCTATATCCTGATATTTTTCGTGTCCCTTACCTGCGATCAATATGATATCCTCCTCTTTTGCTAAACTGACGGCCGTTTTAATGGCCTCCTTTCTATCAGAAATAGAAAGATATTTTCTCTTTGCCGCACTATCCAAACCCGTTTCCATCTCCTTAAATATGTCTGCTGCCTCCTCTGTTCTTGGATTGTCACTTGTAAAAATGACCTTATCACTCAAATTGCAGGCGGTTTGTGCCATTATCGGTCTTTTAGTTCGGTCCCTATCTCCACCACAACCCACCACCGTAATAATTTGCTCATATCCTTTCCTCAGCTTTTTAATCGTACTCAACACATTCTCTAAGGCATCGGGTGTATGTGCATAGTCGATAATACCAATAATCTGTTGGCTACTAACGATATAATCGAACCGACCTTCAGCACCCGTCAACATACTCAAGGCCGTTAGTGCCTCGTGTTTATCGATGCCCAAACAAGTGGCAGCACCATACACAGCCATCAGATTGTAGGCATTAAATTCTCCTATCAAACGAAAATGAACTTCAATTTCATTCACAATCATCTGCAATCCTGTGAGGGCATTATCAAGAATTTTGCCCTTAAAATCTGCCATCGTTTTAAGACTATAGGCATATTTCTTGGCATTTGTATTCTGTAACATGACCGTTCCTCGCTTATCATCCACGTTTGTGATGGCAAAAGCGGTAGAAGGCAAATCGTCAAAGAACTTTTTCTTCACCTTGATGTATTCATCAAAGGTTTTGTGGTAATCCAAATGGTCATGTGTAATATTGCTGAACAAGGCACCCGTAAACTTCAAACCCGCAATCCTGTTTTGATGAATAGCATGACTGCTACATTCCATAAAAACATGTGAACAATCATTATCCACCATTTCAGCTAACAAGGCATTCAGACTCACTGCATCAGGCGTAGTATGTGTGGCAGGAATAATCCTTTTGCCAATTTGATTCTGAACCGTACTCACCAAACCACATTGATAACCAAGCTGCGTAAATAATTTAAAGAGCAGGGTAGCAATTGTAGTCTTCCCATTTGTACCCGTAACACCTACTAACTTTACTTTCTTTGAAGGTTCACCATAAAACAGATGCGCCATCAAAGCAACCGCCTCACTCGTATCTTTTACTTGTATGTAAGTAATGCCTTCAATCGTGATTGTTGGCATCTCCTCACAAATAATGGCTACAGCACCTGCTGTTATTGCGGCATCAATAAACAAATGACCATTACTATGAACACCATTGATAGCAACAAACACAGCTCCATCACTCACTTTCCGACTATCAATTTCAATAGCAGAAACCTGCACATTCGTAGAACCAACTACTTGCTGCAAACGCACCTTATATAATATGTCTTGTAGTGTTTGCATCTAGTTTAATTCTACAGTTATGAGTTGACCACGAGCAACAGATTCGCCTGCTGCAATTGATTGATTATTTACCTTCCCTCTTCCCTTAACCTTCACTTTCATGCCCATGCCTTCACACAATACCACCGCATCTTTTAGTCCAAGCCCCCTTAGTGATGGCATATAAGTGTTGCTCATCATCCTTTCATTGAAAGTGGTCTTATTTCTATTCCCACTAAAGCTTGCTATTTCTTCATCGTTATTTTTATTATCGGCAAATGGAATCTTCACCATTGTTGCCACTTGTTTGATATCCTGTTTTAACCCCACATAATTGAAAAAGTTACTATCTGGCTTGACGACAGTTTCAGCAAAATTGTTTTGACGAACATAGGTGGTATATAACCTATCCGATATTTCCTTAAACACAGGTCCCGCAACTGCTGCACCATAAAAAACAGCTGCATGAGGCTTGTTTTTTATGACTACCACACAAGTATATTGCGGGTTGTCGGCAGGAAAATAACCTGCAAAAGAGCTTTGATAAATTTTATCATCATATCCCTTATTGCCATTTGCCACTAAAGCAGTCCCTGTCTTTCCAGCTACCTTATACGCACTATTTTTAAATAATTCCTTAGCAGTCCCTTCTATACAAACTCCTTCCAAACAGGCATGCAACAACTTAATTGTCTCATCGCTA
>CANCKV010000315.1 GCA_947378615.1 Chitinophagaceae bacterium
AACGGAAAAATACTTGCACCCTTTCTTTAATAGGTGTACGACTCCATATAGGAAATGCTTTCTTTGCAGCAGCCACTGCAGTATCTAAATCTGTAACTGCACTTAAAGGTACAGTTGACAGATGCTGACCATCTACAGGAGAAAAAACATCCAAACTTTTCGAAGTGGAGGCATCAACAAATTCTCCATTTATGTAATTCTTAACCGCGTTGTACTTCATCATTTATTTATATTAGTAAAATATTAAATCGTTAAAAATAAGGCTCGCTATGTTAACCTCCAAATATTTTTGCACATTTTATCAATAAAAAGTCATTAAAATGGCAGATTTAAAGAAATAAACTTCTTTTTTGGGGGAATATGTAGATAATTATTATTAATTCTAAAAATAATAACTCAAGCCTGTGGTGCTAAATAAGTTTGAATTTTAAACCCATTTTTCATGAATATGAGAAGTTAGAAAACAAAAACTTGCCACTAAAAAACAACATCGATGTTATCAACTTGCATCTTCTGATCTCTTTTTTGCATCTGCTGATCTCTAAATAACAACATAGATGTTATTAACTTGCATCTGCTGATCTCTTTTTTGCAACTGCTAGTATCTAAATAACAACATCGATGTTATCAACTTGTATCTTCTGATCTCTTTTTTGCATCTTCTGATCACTAAAAAACAACATCGATGTTATCAACTTGTATCTTCTGATCTCTTTTTTGCAACTGTGGTCACTTTTTTACATCTACTAATCACTAAAAAACTTATTTCCAATTAAACTTTCCCAAACAGATTTCATCTCTATTTTTCAAAGAAAATGAAGTCATATTAACCAATCTCAATACATCATCTCATTATTTCAATAATATAGTTTAAATAGCCTATTCGTTTCATTAAATTAAACCTTTGAAGATGGTTATTTACGAAACAGATAGGCATTCAGATAGTAGAAATTGAGATAATTTACTTTTATTAAAGTGAAGAATAGATTTGGTATTACTTTGTGCCTAATTATCTACAGAGTTTAGAAATAAAAAATGAATAAAATTAGAATGAAACGATTACTTCTTGCAACAATTCTCTTGTCAACAAACCTTGTCATTGGTCAAACTAATAAAATAAATGACAACAAGCCTTTGGAATTATGGTACAATAAACCTGCAACAAGTTGGATGACAGAGGCCTTGCCGATTGGAAATGGCAGGATTGGAGCTATGATATTTGGTGGTACGACAACTGAACATATTCAATTTAATGACAAGACCCTTTGGACAGGCGATAATAAAACTAGGGGTTCATACCAAAACTTTGGAGATATCTATTTCAACTTTCCTTCAATAGGAAAAGATGTTTCAAAATACCGTCGTTATCTAAATATTTCTGATGCTGTTGCGGGTGTTAGTTTCAATAGTAATGGGGTAAATTATACTCGTACTTACTTTGCAAGTCACCCAAATAATGCACTCGTATTCCGTTTTACAGCTGATAAGAAGAATTCTTTGTCTTTCAAAATCCGTTTAGACGATGCACATCAAGGAAGTAAGGATGTAAATGACAAAACCATTCGGATTGCTGGCAAATTGACTTTGCTTAATTATGAAGCACAAATGCAGGTGTTAAATGAGGATGGAAAAGTTTCGATTGATAGCAATAATATTGTGGTGGATGGTGCTACTGCTGCTACCATTATATTGACTGCTGCCACCAATTATGACCCTGAAAGTGCTGCTTTTATCACTAATAATAATGACCTCCATTCTACTATCACTGAACAAGGGAAACAGGCTGCTGCATTGGGAATAGATGTATTGTTGGCGAAACATATTACCGATTATCACTCTCTTTTTAATACGGTGGAATTGACAATTGGTAACAATCAAACTCCTTCCAAATTACCTACAGATGAATGGTTGATTGACTATGCTAAGGGACATTTTAATCCCGGATTAGATGTGTTATATTTTCAATATGGACGTTATCTGATGATTGCGTGTTCTCGTGCAGGATTGGACTTACCCTCTAATTTGCAAGGGCTTTGGAATAATTCAAATAGGCCACCTTGGGAGAGTGATATTCACGCAAATATCAATGTGCAAATGAATTATTGGCCTGCGGAAGTCACTAACTTATCCTCATGTCATGAACCTTTTACAAATTATATTTATAATGAGGCAGTCGTTCATCCCTATTGGAAAGCGATGGCAGCGTCACTTAAGGATGCTGGATGGGCAATGAAAACGCAGAACAATATCTTTTCCTTCTCGGATTGGAAATGGTGTCTTCCCGCAAATGGATGGTATTGTATGCACTTATGGGATCATTATCTCTTCAAACCTGATAAGGCATATTTGAAAGAAAGAGCCTATCCTGTAATGAAAGCTGCGTGTCATTTTTGGATGAGTCGAATGGTAAAGGATTCAATTGGCAAGATGGTGGCACCAAAAGAATGGTCTCCCGAACATGGGCCTGAGGAAGATGGAATTGCCTTTGCACAACAATTGATTTATGAGTTATTCATTGATACCCGTGATGCCTGTAAAATAGTTGGGACTGATATTAGTTTCGGAAAGGAATTGGAGACTTGGTGCGAAAAGATTGATAATGGCTTGCATAAGGGCAGCTGGGGACAACTAAAAGAATGGAAAAAGCTGGAGGATGACCCCAAAGATACACACCGTCACACCTCTCAATTGGTAGGACTTTATCCTGGCAGATTGATTTCCCCTAATTTGGATACCACTTATTCAAATGCTGCGAAGAAGACTTTGGAAGGACGGGGTGATGGTGGTACAGGATGGAGTCGAGCATGGAAGATTTCTTTTTGGGCAAGACTATTAGATGGCAATCATGCCCATCTTTTATTGGAAAAAGCAATGACACCTGTTGTTTCAACGGGAGTGAATATGAGTAATGGAGGTGGGGTTTATTATAATTTGTTTGATGCACATCCGCCTTTTCAGATAGATGGGAACTTTGGTGCAACAGCAGGCATTGCTGAGTTACTCTTACAAAGTCAATTGGGAGTAGTGGATATTTTACCTGCCTTGCCTGATGTTTGGGCTGAAGGCAAGATTAAAGGAATCAAGGCAAGAGGTGGGTTTGAATTATCTATAGAATGGAAAAACAAGCTACTTAAAAATGCAACCGTAAAGTCTTTAAACGGTGGTGAATGTACTTTGAGATATAAAATGCCTTTTAAACTTAAGGCACTGAATAAGTCTGCTATTCAAGAGTCAAATGACTTATTTTCTGTGACATTTAAAACAGAAAAGGGTAAAGAGTATCAAATAAATAGTAGTCTTTAACACATGGAAAAGAAAAGTTTACCACTAGGCCATCAAAGATTTTTTCAAGGAACACAAGGGTATGGGTTTTACACATTTATTCTTTATCTCTTTTCAAAAGACTTTGTGTTCCTTGTTTTACCCTTATTTTCTTTTTTTAGACATAATTAAATTAAACAAACATGAATAAACATATTTTCTGCTTATTTACAGTTATTTACTTAATGACTCAGGTTGGTTACACTCAAGGTATTTCAATTAGTAAAATTAAGTGTGAATCAAAGGATAATCCTTTGGGTGTAGCTTTGGAGAAGTTGCATTTTAGTTGGGAACTACAATCAAATAAAAGAAATCAGGTTCAAAAAGCTTATCAAATAGTCATTTCTTCTAACCAAAATTTATTAAAGACGGGCAAATATGATGTTTGGAACTCTGGAAAAATAGAAGACACTTCGAGTATCCTGTTGACTTATCATGGAACGAAATTAAAAAGTGGTACTCAATACTTTTGGCAGGTAAAGATTTGGGATAAGGAAAATAAACCATCTGCTTGGAGTAAAACAGGCGAATTTGTAACAGGATTATTTGAAAATAAAGATTGGGGCAATGCAAAATGGATTGGATTTGAAGAATTCCCTGACTCCTTATGGAAACTAAACAATCCTCTACTTGCGGGTTCGAAGGCAAAAGCAAGGGCTGTTGTTCCTTATTTCAGAAAGGAATTTGCTATAAATAAGAAAATTGTGAGTGCTTTTGCATTTGTGACTGGATTGGGACAATATGAGTTGAGTATTAATGGAAACAAGGTTGGCAATAGTTTTCTTGCACCTAGTTGGACTTATTTTGACAAGACCACCCTCTATAACACCTACAACATCACAGAAGAATTACAAAAAGGGAATAATGCAATCGGAATGCTTGTTGGGAATGGGTTCTATTATATCAACAAGGAACGTTACACGAAGTTGACGGTAGCCTTTGGTTTGCCAAAGATGATTTGTCAAGTAAAAATAACTTACACTGATGGAACAAGCGAAACAATTGTCTCTGACGAAGAATGGAGGACAGCAGCATCGCCGATTACTTTCACTAGCATTTATGGCGGCGAGGATTATGATGCACGATTGGAACAAAAAGGTTGGGATACGCCCATATTTAATACATTAAATTGGAAGAACGCTTTATTGGTGAAACCGCCAAAAGGTGTGTTATTACCTGATGAAAACTATGCAATTGCTGTCAAAGATAGTTTTATAGTTAAGAGCACCACTTCTAATCGTGGAGGAATGCTGTATGATTTTGGTCAAAACCTATCCGGCATCATTGAGTTGAAAGTGAAAGGAGAAAAGGGACAGACCATTAAACTCACACCATCTGAATTGATTACTAAAGATAATTTACCCAACCAAAGTGTAACTGGCAGCCCCTACTATTGGACCTATACCCTTAAAGGGAAAGGGGAAGAAACTTGGCGACCTCGCTTTACTTATTATGGTTTCCGCTATGTGTTTCTGGAAAATGTAAAAGCAACCAACGAAACAAATGACAATAACACCCCTAAGATAATTAGTCTAACTT
>CANCKV010000316.1 GCA_947378615.1 Chitinophagaceae bacterium
CACATTATTCAGTTTCTTTAATTAATAATGATGAACATACTAATCTACGCCCTAATTTTATGGTACTTGCTTATCCTGTAATTAGTTTTACAGATTCATTGGCACATAAAGGTTCGAGAGAGAATATGCTTGGAAAAAATGCTTCTGAAGAAAAGAAAACTTTGTATAGCAATGAACTCCAAATTACACCGAATACACCTCCTACATTTCTTATTCATGCTACTGATGATAAGTCTGTAAAGGTTGATAACAGTATTCAGTTTTTTCTGAATTTACAAAAAAACAATATTCCTTCCGAAATACATTTATTTCAAAAAGGAGGACACGGATTTGGTCTTAAAAATGCGGCCGAGCCAAGTGATTGGTTTAGTCAAGTATTTGTGTGGATGAAAACAAATAAAATTATAAAAGGAGACGTTCTTTAGTTGTTAGTTATTAGTGGTTAGTTGTTAGAATAAGTTATTGGTTTGATTAAACTTTAATGTATTAGAATTATCCTTTACTAACCACTAACCACTAACCACTAACCACTAACCACTAACCACTAACCACTAACCACTAGTATTTAAACGCAGGGTGAAACAATTGCAAGGTGCTTCTTAGAAAATCATTATCTAAATGCGTATAGATTTCCGTGGTAGTAATGCTTTCATGTCCTAACATCTCCTGAACTGCCCTCAGATTTGCCCCTCCCTCCACTAAATGTGTTGCAAAAGAATGTCGAAAAGTATGCGGTGAAATTGATTTAGTTATTTTAGCCTTTTTTGCTAAGTCTTTTATAATATAAAATACCATTACCCTCGATAGTGTCGTGCCCCTATTATTTAAAAACAGATAATCGTCAAACCCTTTCTTTAATACTATTTTTTTTCGATCAGTGTCTCTATATATATTTATGAACTTAATCGCATCATGTCCGATAGGTACGAGGCGTTCCTTATCACCTTTCCCAATAACTCTTATGTAACCGTCATTAAAAAATAGACAGCTCAATTGTAAATTGATTATTTCACTCACTCGAAGTCCACAACTATACATAGTTTCTAATATTGCCTTATTTCTATGACCTTCAGTTTTACTTAAGTCAATTGCTGCAATCATATTTTCTATTTCTTCAACGCTTAAGGTGTCTGGCAGGTGCCTCTGAGTTTTTGGTGTATCTAATAATGTTGAAGGATCGGACTTTGAAATATCTTCTAAAAGACAATACTTATAAAACCCTCTAATGCCCGAAATGATACGTGCCTGTGATGTGGCTGTCATTCCTAATTCAGCCACCCATTTGACAAAGTTTTGTAAGTCCTTCAATTCAATTTCAGAGGGTGACTTATTTTGGTTCGTAGTAATTAGGTATTCGGTCAATTTCTCAATATCCCTTTGATAGGCTTCTACGGAATTGTCACTCAACGACTTCTCAAGTTGTAAATAAGCCTTAAATCCCTTTTTATATACTTCCCACATTTTGTAAACATAATAATTACAAATCAATTATAATGATTCTAATGGGAGGGATATAAAAAAAGTATATATGCATCGATTTAAAAGTGCACAGTGAAATTAAAATGAATACCTATTGACATAAAATGTTTAAAAATCCCAAATATCTCACTTATATAGACGTTATACATTTGTTGGTCTGGTTCATTATTTTTTTCTTTACAATTTATTTTGTGATTCAAAAAAAAAACATTCTATTTGCAAAGTATTTTATATATTTTGACTTTAATTTGCTTTGTCTGGATTGCTTTGTACTCTTTTTGAGAAAATAATTTTAAAATTTACAGAATTCTTTTGATTTAATAAACAACACAAATAAAAAATGAAGATGAAAAAAATCGCTACTTTTTTACAGCTTTTGCTGTGTACAACATTTATTTTAAATGCCCCTGTTTTTGGGCAAGCCCCCTCAATTACTTATAGTGGAGTTTCTGGAACTCAAAATTATCTGCTAAACACGGCAATTTCTACTATAACCCCTACTAATTCAGGTGGTACAACTGCTGCTTATTATCCAACTCCTACAAATGTGATAACTGGGCTTCATACCCCTACGGATGTGGCTGTGAGTTATTATACAAGTATTATTGTTGGAAATTCTGCAAGTCCTGGAGGAATAATAATTCATCCAACAAATGGTAATATAGATACCACTCTAGGGTCTGATTTGGTAACAAGTTTGAGCGTAAACAAAAATTTGAGTTCTTCTAGTTATAACTTTATTTATTATACTAAATCTGCAGATAAGAACGTTTATTATTATAACAATGGATCATCTCGTAGCTCAGCTAAATATAATACTGTAAATGATGAATTCACTACGCCAATTGGTATCGCAGTGGATTACAATACAAATAATGCGTTGGATTATGTATATGTATTAGATGCAGGTGTAGGTGGGGTTGTTTTTCTACTAAATCCTGCTGATAGACATACACAAGTTCCTGTTTGTGGCTCCTCAAATACGCCTTTAAGTGGAATTGTTCGTATCAATAATTCAGGTGGGTTAATTTGGTTATTGGATAACTCCAAAAATTTATATTATATAAGCGGTACTGTTGCATCTGGAGCATATACGGGTTGCCCTAAAGTTACCTTACTTCAAACCTCTCCTGTTACTTTAGGTTCCGCTTATTTTTCCTTTGATAATAGTTTGTCAAATGCCTATTTGACTTTTAATGGAGGTGCAGGATATGCCTTAAGTAAGTTAGATCATTTTGGTACAGGAACTACCTTGAATGTGGCAGGAGGTGTTGTTTATGCTGGCGTTGGTGTTGATGTGAATAGCAACTTATATGTGGCTAATCAAACTACTAATACACTTCAGAAATTTACGCTGACTAATCCATACACGATTAGTCCTGCATTGCCTACAGGGTTAAGTATTAATAGTACTTCAGGTGCGATTAGTGGTACGCCTACTGTAAATTCAGCTGCTACAACTTACACTATTACTGCTGGAAATCAGTATAGTAGTGGTTATCCTTCGTATTTTGCTACAAGTACTACTACAGTAACGTTGCTTACCACTGATTATTCATGGGTAGGAACTACTGCTTCAACATCTACTTCTAGTAACTGGGCTTCAAGTGCTCCTCCTACAAGTAGTTCTACTATTATTATTCCTTCCTCTGCAACAAATCAACCTGTTTTGGGCGCCGATTTAACAGTAGCTGGAATAACTTTTACAGGTTCAGGTGCAACTTTAGATTTGAATGGACATACATTGACTATCACAGGTGCCGTTACCGGTTCAGGTTCATTTAAGGGTTCAACTTCTTCCAATCTAATTGTTGCAGGAACAGTAGGGACTATCAACTTTAGTGCAGGTAGTAATAGTTTGGCAAATCTTACCATTAATAGTGGTTCTGTTACTTTAGGTAATGCATTGAATTTATATGGTAAATTGACTCCTACGGGAGGAACTTTAACTACAGGAGGTAACCTTACGTTAAAATCTGTTAGCTCTGGAACTGCTGTTGTAGGCGTTGTTGGAGGAACAATAAGTGGTACAGTTAATATAGAAAGATATATTCCTCAGGGTTATGTTGCTTATAGGGATTTAGGTGTTTCTGTTGCAAGTACGGGAACTATTGCAAGTACTTTAGGAAGTTCATTAAATAACTACACTGTTTATACATACAGTGCTGGTTCAGGATGGACTACCGTTACTAATTCAAGTAATTTGGTTAAAAATGTTGGGTATAGAGTATTTGTAAACGGTTATCAAAATTCAGCTCCATCATCAGGAACTTCAAATAGCATGAATTCAGCAGTAACTCTTGCTTATTCAGGCACATTGAATACGGGTAATCAAACTATCAGTTGTACAGGTGGAACTAAGGTGTTTAGTTTAATCTCTAATCCTTATGCATCTCAGGTTGATTTTACTTCTCTTAGTAAAACCAACCTATATAATGGTTATTGGTACTTGAATCCTACCACACTTTATAGTGGATTTGAGCGTTACAGTTATTATGGCGCTGATTTAGGTGTAAGTAATATCTATACGGGTAGTGTTTCTCAATATCTTCAACCTGGTCAAGGATTCTTTGTTTGTAGCATCACAAGTGGTTCTACTTCATTAGGATTCACTGAAAGTGCTAAAAATAATGGAGGTTCTCAGACTGCAATATTTGGTGCAGCTGCTCCTTTAAATAGAATTGCAACAGGATTATTCAATAATGGACAAAATGTGGATGGAGCTGTAGTTGTATTTAATCCTTCTTTCTCAAATGCAGTAGCTACTGAAGATGGATTAAAGATTAATAACCACGATGAAAACATGTCTTTCACTGTTGCTGGCAATGAATTATGTGCTAACGGTTGGAATTTGCCAACAGAAAATGATATCTTACCAATTCATTTATATCAATTACATACGAACACGAATTATAGTCTTCGTATCGATGCAAGTCAATTTGTAAGCAATACAGTACAAGCATATCTACAAGATAATGTGTTAAATACAAAAACATTACTAGCTGGTGAAAGCAATATTTCATTTGCTTCTGCAAATGATACTGCTTCTTTTGCAAATCGTTATAGCATTATATTCCTTCCTTCTACATTACCTGTAAATAGTATCAATATTGCAGCAGTAGCTAATAATGGTCAAGTCGCAATTAATTGGAATGTAATTGGAGCTAGCAATGTAATTAGTTATACTGTTGAACATTCAACGGATGGCATTACATTTAAGACATTAACTAGTGTTAATTCATCTTCAAAATTAAATTTCGGTTATAACGATGCATCTGCAATTGATGGAGTTAATTATTATCGTATCAAAGCAACTGATAAAGATGGTAGTGTGACTTATAGTAAAGTAGTTTCTGTTTCATTGACTAGTGGTAATGTCTT
>CANCKV010000317.1 GCA_947378615.1 Chitinophagaceae bacterium
GTTAGTTATTAGTGGTTAGTTATTAGTGGTTAGTTATTAGTGGTTCGAACTTTATTATATAACGAACCACTAATAACAAACCATTAATAATGCGAATCAAGGGTTGAAAGTACCGATAGGTACTAAATATTTGTAGTAAAATATTAAAAAGAGGAACTAAAGTGCCATAGGTACGACATATTTTAGCAGTTGTATCTATAAAACACGTTTCCTTTAACGGTTTATAATGATATGTCGTCCCATACGGGACTTTAACAATTATCATTCTTCTGTTTCCTACCAATATTTCGTGCCTATGGCACTTATCCTTGCTTGTTTTAACCCTTGATTCGCATTAATAACTAACCATTAATAACTAACCATTAATAACTAACCACTAACCACTAACCACTAACCACTAATAACTAATAACTATCTTGAGAGGAACTTTCCTGATAATCTCATTCCTTTTTCATCTACGAGTACTTTCTTCATAATCTTTTTCAGACCATCGGGAAGACTTTCCTTTTCCTCTTCTGTCAGTGGATGAATAATTTCGTGAAATTCATCTTCATCATCATAATACCCCAAAAATAAGTCGAAGTAGTTATTGATATGAAGCCTTAGAGAGATTTCTAAATCTTCTTCATATTGATGCATCGAAATAATAGACCACTGATCGCCATCCTGAAAATTAAACAACACTTCAATGGGATCTTTACTTATCACATAAGCCACTAACTTTTCAATCAATTCACCTGATTGGTTCTTCACCAAAGCTTTATAATCAATCATAATTCTTTATTAAGGGGGCAAATAAACGACTTTTGTAATTAAAGACCTTGTAAAACATAGGATGGAGTCTGAAAAAACAAATTACCCGATTAAAACGATCCAATTACTGTAAAAACTTTCTCAAAATGTATTAAAATCAAGTTTTCTTGCACTAATTCGGTATTGTTTTTATTAGTTTGCACGCAAATTACATCATGAAGCATTTTTCACTCCTCATCATTAGCATAATTATACTTTCCGCAAGTTTTTCTCAGAAAAAGTACACATTACCTACTGCTCCAAACATTAAGGAATTGAAGTTTTTGGGAGAATATGACGTGCCTCATAATATGAAATTTATGAGTACTACAATTGGGGGGCTCTCTGGAATTGATTATGATTCCGAGAAGAATTTATATTATGCTATTAGCGATGACAGATGTGACTTAGCACCTGCCCGTTTTTATACCCTCAAAATTGCAGCTACTTCGAAGGGTATCGATACAGTTATTTTTACTAACGTAACAAGTTTCCTTCAATCTGATGGAATAGTTTATCCTAATAGTAAGCAACTCCCATATCATACACCTGACCCCGAAGCACTTCGATATAATCCAACAACGAATCAGATGATTTGGACAAGTGAAGGCGAAAGAGAAGTGGGAATATTCAAGAATGTGCTAGAGAATCCTGCAATTACAACGATTACGCCTACAGGAAAATATATTGACACCTTTCCTTTGCCTCCTCAACTATTAATGCATAAAGAAGAGATTGGGCCAAGAAAAAACGGTGTATTCGAAGGGATTGCTTTTGCAAATGATTATAAAGATGCTTTTGTAAGTGTAGAGGAACCTCTATATCAAGATGGAGAAAGGGCAGATACGCAGGATGTGAATCCGGTGATTAGAATTCTAAAATATGACTTATTGACTAAGAAAAATACCGCACAGTATGCTTATAAATTAGAGCCCGTTGCACATTCTGCCATTCCCTTTGGATTCAAGATAAATGGGGTGTCGGATATTTTAGGAGCAGCAAATGATAAGCTATTAGTAATGGAACGTTCTTTTTCGACTGGAAGGATGGCTTGTACCATTAAAATATTTGAAGCAGATTTGAGTAAAGCGACTAATATCAAAGATTATCCTTCTTTATTAGAAAATAAAAACTACACTACTGCAAAAAAGCGCTTGATACTTAATATGGATAATTTGAAACGATATGTAGATAATGTGGAAGGAATGACTTTTGGACCTACTTTGCCAAATGGTCATAAGACCTTGATTACAATCGTGGATAACAACTTTAATATTTTTGAAACAACACAAGTGTTCGCTTTTGAAGTAATTGAAAATTGAGAATAAGGAAGTTGTACGTTATAAGTTATAGGTTTTACGTAAAAAGCACATCTACTTCTGATAAAAGTTGCTCAATTTATTTTAATTACATTCCTAATGAGTGTACGATTGAAAGTTTTAATTTTTCATTCTCAATTTCAACTTGAATTTTCTGTTTGGTATCCTGCTCAACTAGGATTGTTATAGAATGAGTCTATTTGGTGTCCATCACAATTGGGATGGCAATGGAATAGAAATCATAATGCCAATAGACTATTGTAGATGCAAATCATTAAATCCCGTCAGAGTCAAATCAAATTTCGAATGTCACAGCGTGTTTTGAGAAACTTTATTTACTGCCTCAATATGACTTGCTTATTTTTGATAAGTAAGCTTTATTTAATAATTGTGCATTCCTTTTCAGAGATGTCAGATTTTTTAAACTATTTAGTCTGAAACTTTTCAAGCTCCCTTCTGAATAAAGAAAGTGATAAATAAGTACAAAAGTTCTATCTAAAACATCTCCCCTATATTAAAGAATATTCCGTGCGAACCATCTGCACCAAAGCCATAATCTATGTCGGCATTGGTCTTTGAGAATTTGTTGAGTTTAAATCGAACACCAAAACCACATCCCGGCAACATCTTTTCAAAACGATGGCTTAGCGGCTCAGTATAGCTTTGCGTATTAGCAAAAACTACCCCTCCAAACAATCCGTTGTTAGTAATCCCAAAGCGATACTCAGATTCAAGGTACAATAAGTTCTGCCCCCGAAAGCGTCCTTGTATGTAGCCCCTTCCCATATTCATATAATTATCTGATGCGGTATTAACGAGGCTTAAATAGGGAGGTTTACCTATTGTAGAGAACCAATCATAAGTCCAAAAGGCAAGGGTATTAGAAGAATGATTGGGGAAATGCAAAAACCTACGTGCGTCTATCAATAAGGATTGCCAATTATTATTGCTACCTAGAAAGGTGAAATTGTTCCTAAGCACTACATTGAGATAATAACTAGGTTGGGGATGCATCGGATTTCTTCTAGCATCATAAAGGAGGTTTAAGGTAACTCCCGATGCAATCGATTTTTTGGCAAAGCCATATTGCTCAAACCCTGTTTTTAGGGAAGGTCTGACATTCACCTCTTTTATATTCCAATGGTAATCAAAATCATATCCTAACCCAACAAAAAAGTTCGGTGCCAGTTTCTTGAGAATTGTTTGATACATATTGATATAAGAAAAATCAATACTGTCAGCATCAGCTACTGTAGTGTATCCTCCTAAGCCATAGGTAGTTTGTGGAAATTTGTAATAATGGCCTTCAAACAGTATATTGTATTTATTGCCTTTAGTCCAAAAATTTCCATGTATGGGTAACTTGATTTGTTTTTTCTGTGTATAGTGAATACTAGTCTTGATATAGGAAAGATTCGCATCAACTGCATTCGAAGTATAAAAAGCTACGGTAGAACTTATTGCTGCATCAAGCCCTGTAATTTGCGAATATTCAAAACCAGTCAAAATAGAAGTCCGCAGTTTACCTGTTTTGATGGCAGATGTATCTACTCTAACGGGTGGATGTTTGTACAAGATATTGTTGAAAATATCCCAAAAATCCATTTGATTTAACTTAGTATGTTTGATTGACAATGAATCTATTTGTGCATTTGCTCGATTAATGAAAAAGGAACCCATCAATATGATGATAATCCCAACTAGTTGAAATCGAGTTATTCTATTCCCCATACTATTGATTGCGTTTGCTGATATTGTTGTTCTCCAATAACATCGTTCTTTTGTTCCTCTTCACTCAAGTACCTGTTTTTCAAGTATAGAATTACTTCAATATCAACAAATATAATGGAATGAATATAAAGTTATTAAATGGCATTTATAATGGGCAAAATGACTTGTATTTGAAAAGGGAATCCCCCATAACTTATGGACACCGTTCTTTCTTGACTATTATAATCCAAATAAGACCCATTCTCCATTTTCAATTAACAATTACTTTTTCAACTCCCGTTCAATCGGAATTCCAAACCAATTCGTATTACTCAATAAATGCTCCCCTTTCATCACTAGCGACAATGGCCCGACTTTGCAATTATTTTCTATTTTAGTATTATACAACACCACACTTCCTGCACCTATACTACTTCTTTCTCCAATATCTACTCGGCCAATCTTCATCACACGGTCTTCGAAAAGATGGGTTTGTGGGCCAGAGAATACATTAAAGGCACAATCGTCCCTTAATGTTACCATGTCAAACTCGGTAATGTCTGCTGTATTCATCCATACTCGTTTGCCAATCTTTACACCCATCAATCGCATCAAAAAGGGTAGGAATGCAGTGCCTTCTAGGTTTACCAATAGAAAAGGTGTTGCCAACGATTCGAATATTGAAGTTACCGCCTCTGTTAGCCATACTCTCCATGTCCACATCGGATATTCTTCTTCTTGATATCTACCAATAAATACCCATTTCAACACCAAGCAAAATAAATAAGCAGGTAACGAAACGATACCTATATAGTAAAGCGGAAATAGGAAGGCGATGAGAAAAGGATTGTATTCTGAAGTGATTAAATCGTGACTGTAGGCAATAAACAATATACCTAATGACAACGTAATTGTTTCGGGCACGAGAATTCGCAAGAACTCGATGATTGTTCTTGCTAATTTTCGTTTAAGATTTGGCTTGTAGGTAAGGTGGTCGGGATAGGATTTCCCTGTTGCCCTCCTAGGCAATTGTACTGC
>CANCKV010000318.1 GCA_947378615.1 Chitinophagaceae bacterium
AAAATTATTACACCCGATTGTGGAATGGTATCAGTTGATTTAATTTCGGCAGTTGTAAGTAATACAGCAGGATTAACTTTCCGTTTTTTTAGTGATGCATCATTAAATAATTCATTAGTCAATCCCGTTACTTTAAGTGGGGTTTATTATTTAAAAGCGACGAACACAAATGGATGCTTTACATCTACAAGCGTGACTGTCAATAATTTTAAGCCCTTGCCAATAGTCACTACCAAACAAAATTCCACTCCTTGTGGTGTGAAGGCATATAATCTAAATAACGGAATTACTAGTAATTTGAATGGAATGATGGTTGCTTTTTATTCAGATGCTGCCTTATCCCAATTAGCCTCTAATCCGGTTACTGTTCCTAGTACATATTATGTTAAAGTGACAAATTCAGATGGATGTTCTTCAAGTGGAAGTATTGTGGTTGCACCGTTTTTAGATTTGCCTGCTATTGAACCAATTGTTGGCTCATCAACTTTATGTAATCAACAGAATACCTTATTAACAGATAAAACTATCGGAGGCATTTGGAGTAGTCTCAATCCTACTATTGCCACAGTGGATTCAAAAGGGCTAGTAGCAGGAAATAGTGTAGGTGTTGCTACTATCAATTATTCGAAGACGAATATTTGTGGTACTCAGAGCGTCCCGAAGTACATTTATGTTTCGGGAAATAAGGTTATCTCTAAAATAGTACCCAATAATCCAGATTGTATTCATCCATTCTTTGGCAAAATAAAAGCTACTACTACGGGAAATGAAGGGCCTTATAAATTTGTAATAAATGGTGGTGTCGATACTCTTTATGAGCCTGATTCTGCCCAAAATCTAAGTGCAGGTAATTATAAGATTGATGTGTACAATGCAAATAGTTGTTTGGTTGAGACAGTTAACAAGCAACTTTATCTTGAGGGTAATTGTAATGCCATATTTCTGCCAACTGCTTTTATTCCTGATAGAGGGACAACTAATGGTGAAAATAAATATTTGCGACCATTCGGTGGTTCGAATTCCTTGCTAAAATCAATTCATTTTAGGGTATTTAATCGGTATGGTTTTAAAGTGTATGAATCGCAGGATATTTATATGCAAGGTTGGGATGGACGTGTGAATGGAATCCTTCAAGATATGGGCACCTACATTTGGGATGTAGAATATACTTTGCAATCAGGAGTCACTAACAAAAGTTCCGGATATTCAGTATTGATTAGATAAAGATTGAAAATTTATCAAACAAACGTTTTATCCAATCATTTTTTCGAGACGAAGGAAGATAAGATAACTATTTGTATCAATTGATGAATAAATGGCTTCATTGCAATGTGCAATAATCTTATTTAATTCTTCTTCTTCATCTGAATAGGATTGACTTGAAAGCATATTTTCACATAATGAAATAGCATCTTTATAAAAAATCTTCTCGTCTTCAATATCAGATAGCGAAGAAAGTAGTTTTCTAAAATCAATCTTTGGTAATGTAACTTCTTCAATTTCTATTGTCTCATTTCTCCTATCTTGAGGAATTGTATTATTCAGCGAATTACTTTTTGCTATGATAAACTTTTCATATTGACGCAGACTCTTTTTCTTTTTCCATTTCCAAACTACTGTAAATAAAATGATTAATGTAATCAACACAACAATGGAAATAATTATGATATCACGGTCGTCATCATCTAATGAGGATTCTGCTTTAATTAAATTGTCCACATTGATATGAATAGGAGGGGCCACTTTAATATGAATCGAATCAATCTCGGTACTCATGAATTGTTTTGCGTCTGCATCAAAGTATTTGAAAATAATTGGAGGGATTACTACTTCACCCTCTTTTTTGCAAATAAATGGAATCAAAAATTTCTTCTCCCCTAGAATGGGAAACGAAAGTTTATCAAGCAGCTCTGTAGTTTTCATATCAAATGCCTGAACATCTTTAGGCCAAGCAACATAAGGACAAGCGATACTCATGAAATTCCCGTTGCCACTGATAGTAATTTCAAGTTGGTTATTATCATTTGCGGTATCCATTACTTTACTCACTTTTCCTATCATGAAAAATTTTCCTACAGCTCCTGTAAAGCCTGATTTCAATGTATCAATTGGTAATGGTTTAACTAAGACGGATATAGAATCGCTTGATAATTCTACTTTCTTTTTTACAGAAATATTTTGACCATTATGTTGTTCAATAAAATTAATTTCATTTTCAATGGTCATTTTACTTAGCACTAATTTACCTTCCTGAAGGGGGAATAATTGTACTTTTCTAATGGTATATGTTTGAAAGGCTTTGCCATTTATCTTTTCTTCTACTTCTTTTATATCAGAAGAAGTCATCTCTACAACACTACAACCGACAAAAGATGGTGGCAAAATGACTTTAGAATTACAATGAAGACGGGAACAAAGTTTATATACAACAAGTAGTGGTTCTCCTACGTAGCACTCCTTTTTGCTCGTTTCAATCCGTACAAAAATATTGTCCTTTATTTTTCTATAAATATCTTCATTTGGCTTGATAACAGAAACCTTTTCGTATTCTGAAACCTTATTATTCGAGTTGTTTTTGCTAATACTATTATAAATATTCTGCTGTTGTTGTGCCAACAATCCTATAGAATTGATGAAAACAAGCAGTAGAAATGCGCCCTTAATATTAAACCTGATTTTTTTCATTATAACTATAGCGAATTGACTTCAATAAATAAAAGGTTGTTCTGATTTTGAATCATTTGAAAGAATGATTTTTTTATTAAAGTCATTAATTTGATAGTTTAAGTTGCCTATTATCAGAACAAATGTACATATTTGGAGGCAACAAGAAACTGTTGGTACTTTGACAAAATTTATTGCACCACATTTAAGAGTCAAATTATAATGATTAATCGAAGCCATATTTGATTTATAATTGGAAAGTTTGGATGATGATTTAGAATGAAGTGCATAAAAAAAGCCTCCTTTAGCAGGAAGCTTTAAAAACAGTATTTATAAAATGAATGAAGTAATAGAAAACTAATCTGTACATCTAATATCACATCCTCCGGGAAGCACTTTACCTGTATTCTCTTCAGTAAACCCATCTGACACGGATATCCAAAATATATTTACCGTGAAATAATGTTTCACAACAAGTTGGTCTTTTTTGCAACATGCAAAATCCTTTTTTTGATTGTAATGTTTGCCAAACATTTTTGTTACTGGAGCGGTAATACTTGCGGTTACAATTAATCCTGTAATGGCAAGTGACGCAATGCTAAATTTAATTCCTGTAAACATGACTTTATATTTAAAAGTTTGAATTGAAAGAGTTATCTCATATTGACAGTGTAAAAGTGATACAATTTACTATTTTGAAAAATCCCTTAAATGAGGGGGTATATAAATATTAATCAAAAAAAAACAACTTAGGCCATAAGAAATTTAAAACGCTGCTCATTTTCGAACTGACTTAACATGCAACAAAGGTATTTTAACAATTCAAGTAGGCTGTAGTAATTTCTTTATTCTTTCAGTAGTAAATTTTTAATCAACAAATTAATCGTTGAGTGCTTTAAACATAAATACTTTTTATTCTTATCAATATTAGAAGGACAATTATTTTAAATGACATATTTAGGTATTAAAGAATAGAAAGCTATTGTCAAAACGAGTGTATAGATTAGCCAATTTCTTGAAAAAAGAAATGTTTTTTCATTGAAATCCAATGATATTTTTTATTCAATAAATAATAATGATAGTTTAGTTTACTTTCGCTCTCATTATTAATAAAAGATGAAGCTACATAAGCTATTTTCAAGTGTTTTTTTATTACTTACTGTCAATATCAGCTATTCACAGTTTGTTAAATATGGCAATGAATTCCTCAATATAGGTGCAGGTGCAAGAGGATTAGGTATGGGTGGCGCACAAACCGCAAGTGTACAGGATGCCACATCAGGATATTGGAATCCCGCAGGCTTGACATCTATAAAAGACAATCCTCAACTTAGTATCATGCATGCAGAGTACTTTTCGGGTATTGCAAAATATGATTTTGCAGCAATTGCCTTACCTACTAAAAGTGATAAACGTACACTTGGCATTACTTTTCTTCGATTTGGGGTTGATGACATTCCAAATACTTTATACCTAGTTCAACCTGATGGAAGTATCAATTATAATAATGTAACGAGCTTTTCTTCTGCCGATAATGCCTTAATTCTTAGTTATGCTGAAAAGATGAAGGATTTCCATGGTTTCAAACTTAGTGTAGGTGGAAATGCAAAGATTATCTATCGTAAGGTGAGCACTTTTGCACAAGCATGGGGGTTTGGTTTTGATGCAGGTGCGCAATTAACTAAAGGCAATTTCAGATTGGCTGCCATGATTAAGGATGTCACTTCTACATTTACAGCTTGGAGTTTTAGCTTTTCCGATGCTGAAAAACAAATTTTATATCTAACCAATAATAATATTCCTGTAAAAAGTACCGAAATGACCGCTCCAAACATTGAATTGGCAGGTGCCTATACTTTTAATATCACCCCTAAATTTCATTTAATGGCCGAAGCTAATCTGCATCTTTCTTTTGATGGAAGGTCAAATACGTTGGTGAGTTCCAACTTATTAAATATTGACCCGAATATTGGATTGGAGGCTAGTTATAACAATAGTCTATTTCTTAGAGGAGGAGTTTCTAATTTTCAAAAAGCCTTGAGTGATGGAGACCTTACCAACCAGAAAAAAGTTTGGATTTATCAACCTAGTCTTGGCGCAGGATTCAAAACTGGAAACCTTGGCATCGACTACGCCTTTACTAATCTTGCCAATCAATCCAATCCATTATATACCAATGTTTTTTCATTG
>CANCKV010000319.1 GCA_947378615.1 Chitinophagaceae bacterium
TAAAAATCCCTTGTGGGTTGATTGTTCCTACGTAATAATCAAATGATGACCAAGTTCCACCGAGAGTAGAATTTGTCAAAGTAGATGTAGCACCGACACAAACAGTGTTGTTGCCAACAATTGTATCTAATACTGGGTTTGGATTTACATTAAATGTAGCGGAAGTATTTGCAGAACATCCACTTCCATTGGAAACGGTATATATAATGTTTGCAGTACCTGAAGAGACTGCTGTTACTACTCCATTATTAGCAACAGTTGCAATTGCATCATTTGAGGAACTCCATACACCATTCAAAGTTGCATTAGTCAGAGTAGCAGTTTTTCCTGCACATGCAACTTTTGTTCCATTGATGGTTGCAACAAGAGGAGCAGCATTGACAGTCAAGATTAAAGTAGCTAATGAATCACAACCATTAGCATTTGTTAGATGGGCAACATAAGTACCTGCTACATTATAAACAGAACCATTAAAAGTATAAGTGCTATTAGAACAAATAGTTGCAGAAGTTGTAGAAGTTGATTTAGCCTTTATAGTAAGATTCAAAATAGCAACACTATCACAACCAACTGAATTGGTTAGATATGCAGAATAAGAGCCGGCATTAGAATAAGTATTGCCATTGAAAGAATAAGTACTACCTGCACAAATAGTTGCATTAGTAGTAGAAGTTGATTGTCTTTTTACATTAAAGTTGATTGGGTTAGGAGGATTTATTGTTACAGCATTTGCTTGTACATACATAAACTTAAATGTATTGGGGCAAGGGTCTCCAAAATACATGTTTGCTGCAGAGAAAGCACAACCTATTTGACCAACACATCTTGCTTTTGGAACACTATCAGACTTTACAGAATGACAAGCAGGGTTAATAGAAAAGTTGCCACAAGTACCTTTGGGAGTTCCATAACTAGCAAAGGTAATTTCCGAGATGAGTCCACCAGTAGGAGCGGTGAGGACTACATAACCTGATTCACCTGCTATGGCACAAATTTGAGTCACTGTTGAAGTTCCCTGTGTAGATACACATCCCGTAAGAGAATTTCTAATTTTCAGTACACCTCCATAATTTCCAGAAGCCCAAGGTGGGTTATTAATAATAATTGGACTAGCACCTAAAGCAGTCCAACCTACATTTGTCATTGTTACACCTTGATTCCAAGTAATACTATATTGATCTGGATTGCCTGTAGTTGCAGAATAAGGCAATAAAACACTCGTTGTTTGTGAACAAATATCGGAGATTGCTCCTGTAGTAATAGTTGGCAATGGATTGACCGTGACTCCTGTTTCAGGTGTAAAATTGTAACAACCATTTTTATCTGTAAAAAATGCATGGTAATAACCACTGCTTTTAACGGTTATTGATTGTGTTTTTTCACCGGTATTCCAAAAATAAGTTCCTCCTGCAGTCGCAGTGAGAGTAACGGAATCACCTGCACAAAAAGTAGTTGTACCGTTTGCTGAAACAGTAGGTAATGGTATAGGATTTACGATCAAATTAAGGATTGCTGTGCTATCGTCCCCTGATTCACTTTTAAGATGAGCAGTATAAGTACCTGATTTAGAATAATCATTTCCATTAAAAGTGTAGACATTGCCAGCACATATTGTTGCATTTGTAGTAGAAGAGCTAAGAATTGGTGTATTTTCAATGGCAATAGTATTCGCAGCATAAGTCATTTGTGTCAAGAAGAACACGAATGAGAAAAGAATTACGCTATAGAATGATGCCTTATACATAAATATTTTTTCCAATACAGATTTGTAAAAATTATGTATCATACAATTCAGTAAAAAGGGGTACAAAAAAGATTATATACTTAATAAACGAAAAAAGAAAGGATTTATTATCTGAAACTGAATTACCGAGGTAATTTATTTATCCACATGACAAATCAATTTTTATTTCAATTCAACTTTTTCCCCAAAGAACTGCTAGTGATAATAACATAACAAAGATGAAGTAATATAGTAGGTATTAAAACCCCTTAAATGAATGGGTAAAAGTTGTAAGTATTAAGTTGTAGGTTTTAGGTTTTAGGTTTTAAGGTGTAAGGTGTAAGGCTTAGGGTGTAGGGTAAAGAAATAGGGTAAACACAAAGTGACATTGCCACATAGAGAAGTGATAGTTATTTTCTTGTGTTAAATTGAAAAGAAGTTCACATAGGAATACTACTTCGTAGCATTGGGACCACTTTATTGAAATATGCTATTTTAAAATGCGAATTAAAGGGTAAAACACTTTGTAGAATATACAAAAAATGACAATTTGAAAACGGGATGCTCCCATTTCTATCATACACCGTCCTTACATGACTATACTTTCCTGATTAACAACAACTTTTAATTAAATTTTTTAACCCATGCTTTGCATTAGTAGTAAACAAAGAGCAATCGATTGATACATAGTTTTATAAAACAAATTGATTTACATCATAAGTAAAGAATCTTTATCCTTGTGTTGCTTTGAATAAAACTTTGTGTTCTTAATGATAAAGCGTTAAGAGTATTAACGATATTCAGTAAAAATAAATCAAGCATGGCTTTCTTCAATTATCTTCGCCGCATGTCAAAAGAGTTGGAACAAAAGAATATTCGTCATTTATCAATAAAAGAGATTGAAACTTATTTCGCTACAATCGGTGAACCAAAGTTCAGGGTAAAACAATTACATGAATGGTTATGGCAAAAACATGCGCATAGTTTTGATGACATGAGTAACCTAAGTAAGAGTTTACGAGCTAAACTTAATCAGGAATTCACACTACCGGCTCTTACTATTGATGCGTCACAACATAGTGATGATGGCACTGTGAAGAGTCGGTTCAAAACCTTCGATGGTCACTTGATTGAAGGAGTATTGATACCTACGGAAGAAAGAAAAACAGCTTGTGTTTCCTCACAGATAGGTTGTAGCCTAAATTGTAAATTCTGTGCAACAGGCTATATGGAGCGTCGTAGGAATCTTACGTTTGATGAAATTTATGACCAAGTAGTCTTGATCAATCAACAAAGTGATGCTGCCTTCCAACAGAAGTTAACCAATATTGTATTTATGGGAATGGGCGAGCCTCTCATGAATTATAACAACGTATTGGCAGCAATCGAAAGAATCAGTGCAGAGGATGGCTTATTTATGAGTCCACGAAGAATTACTGTTTCTACAGCAGGGGTTGCCAAGCAAATAAAACATTTAGGGGATGATAAGGTACGTTTCAAATTGGCACTATCCCTTCATGCTGCAAATGACAAGAAACGGAATGAAATAATGCCTATTAATGAGAGCAATAATATTGCAGCCTTGATTGAGGCATTGAATTACTTCTACAAACAGACTGACAATGAGATAACTTTTGAATATATTTTATTCAAGGGATTCAACGACAGCATTAAGGATGCAGACGAATTGATAAAAATATATCGTCAAGTACCCGCCGACCTAGTCAATATCATAGAGTACAATACTATAGATGCTTATAAATTCTACAAGCCAGAAGAAGGAGTTATTGAAGAATTCATGAACCACCTAGAAAGAAACAGGGTGAATGTTCGTTTACGTCATAGTAGAGGAAAAGATATTGATGCTGCCTGTGGACAATTGGCAAATAAGGGATAGGCTTTCTTTTCAGTGATGAGTTATGAGTCATTATATTTTTTAAACGCCTTGAAATATTGCTTTTTCAAGGCGTTTTGCTTTTGAAACATTTATTTACTTGCTGACTAATTTTCGATTATCTATAAACGGCTTACTACTTTTTATCTAAATCATCTTTAGCATAAAATGTAAAAAGGATATGAAAATAAGAATCATACACAGCTATATCAAAGAGATAATGAGGCATCTACTTTAATATCCCTGAAAGGAAACTAAATAATTTATTAATCTGAGTACTACAACAAGCCTTTTACCTTTTTACAAACCTCCCAACAACCATCATTCCCTTTTCGTCTAATAACTCTGCCAAATAAACTCCCGCAGATAACGAAGAGGCATCAATACTGAATGTTGCATTATTATTCATAATAGCTTTTCTTTTATAAACTTCAATACCTTCTATGGTTGAGATTTTCAGTTGATACTTTCCAATTATTGCATCACTAAAATAAATATTGACTTTATCCATTACAGGATTAGGATAAATTGTCATCTTAGTAATTGAAATATCTGTAGATTTAACCCCCACAATCGAACTATAAACGGTAGTGCCATCCACTAAAACAGCCTTAATGCGATAAAAAATACTTTCATTATTTGTAAGGAGAGTATCTAAAAGATTATATGAATTGGCATCGGAAACATTTACTGTTGCCCTATCTACAAAGTGATTTCTGTCTGTACTCTTTTCCACAACAAAGTATTTACAACTAGTCCTATTTGCAAACTGCCATTTTAGCTCTACAATATTTCCTTCTCTAATTGCTGACAGATTCCTAAAAGTTACAGGAAGAACACTTTGCTTTGAAAACACCAATTCAAAGCGATTATTCCCCTGACTTGAAGTGTCACTCGTTATATTGAACTCATAAAAAGGATGATTTCGAACATCATGATTTAGGGCTAAAAATTTATCTCTCAAAACAATCGACTTGGAAGAATCAACCCCTTCATAGCCACTAAAAGACAACCTAAATGTACCCAAACTTGAACTCGTTACACCTAGTTTGGTAGTATCGGTATTTAGGCTATCAGGAAAAGTTGCTATTGCTAAACGGTCTGTCCCTTTCAAAGTCACTAAAACCTGCGAACCACTATTGAAGGATGCAGCATCGGTGGCTGAATTGTATTCTTTTGTTCCATTTTTACTAAAAGAAATCACCACTTCATCAAGTGGATTATTATTACTAGT
>CANCKV010000320.1 GCA_947378615.1 Chitinophagaceae bacterium
TCAATTGTATTTTCTTATACTTTTACAGACAAGGTTGCATTAATAAACTGAATGAATTATGAGAGAATTAGCTACCACAGAAATTAATGAACAGGGGATAATTATTTCTACTGCAATACCTAATTCTACATTTTGGAATGCCTTTCTACCTACAATTGGAGAAAACTTATGTTTGTTCTGGGATGACAATTCTAGCAAACAGCTGAAAGATTTTATCGACCAAATATTTCTCGCTTGCTTTCCTATCAAACTTTCTATCACAATTGATAACTGTCCCTTACAGTGTACAGCATTTCGAAGTTCCGCTGAAACAGCCACCATTTTTTGGGATACAGTTATGGACAATGGTATCATCTCAAATTCAACGGTTAATGATAACAGATTAAAACTGATTGATTATACATTTAAAAATATCAACAATGCCATCATATTTTATAGAAAAGATGGAAGTATCTATGACTGCAATGAGGCTTTTTGCAAAATGTATGGTGTAGAAAGAGAAGGTACTTTGACACTCACTTTATTTGATTTTGGTTCAGGATTTACAAAACAGTCTTTTAAGCAATATTGGGACAGAGTAAAGGCACTTGGGTCGTTTAGTTTTTATGCTAAACGTACAAAAGCCGATGGGGTTGAGATGAATGTTGAAATCATCCCAAACTATATAAAGTATGGGGACACTGAACTTATATGTTCTATCATCAGGGATATTACTGAACAAAAACAACTCGAGGATTCCCTTGTAAAGGAAAGAACATTATTAAGAACGCTAATTGATACACTTCCTTTCCCGGTTTTTGTTAAAGATGCTAAGGCAAGAAAGTTGATTACTAATAAACCCGATATAGAGTTGTTGATGCAATTGGATTCTGAGGAGAGTGCATTAGGGAAAACAGATTTAGAATTGTTCAAAGACAATCCAAATCATATAGGTTACGTTCAGGATGTTCAGGTACTATCTACAGGAAAACCAATTATTGAAGAATTAGAAACATTTATTACCAAAAAGAATGAGAAATTAAATTTCCTTACAACAAAAATGCCAATTTCAGATGGATTTGGAAATGTAATTGGCTTGGTAGGGTTTTGTAAAGATATTACTGAAACTCAAAAATTGGAGGAAGAACTACAGCTTGTTGGTTATGCATTCGAAAACGTAGATACTGCCATTTATTTCGTCAAAAAAGACGGGGCCTATTATAAAGCAAATAAAGCGATGTGTTTGATGCTCGGATATTCTATTCGAGAATTTCTAGAGTTGAATGTTTTTGACATCAATCCTTCGCTGAATAAGGAATCATGGGATGAAATATGGACAAATCAACAAAATGGCGTCAGCAGAACCATTTTAAGTAGATTTAAGAATAAGCAGGGTCATTATATAGATGTTGAGATAAAATCAAAAATGATTTCATATCAAGGTATTGTTTTGATTTGTGCCTTTATTAATGACATTTCAGAAATGAAAAGAACAGAAGAAAGGCTAAAGTTGGTTGATTACGCCTTTCGGAATGCGTCAATCTCTATGCAATTTATTAAGAGAGATGGTAGTATTTATGATTTCAATAAAAAGAGTTGTAACATTTTAGGCTATACTCCTGAAGAGTACCAAAACATTACCCTGTTTGATTTTACTACAAAACATACGCTTGAAAGTTGGAATACAAGATGGGAAGAATTGAAGTTGGGTAATAATGAATCTTTTGTCACAAAGATTAGGAAAAAAGATAATTCGCTAATTGATGTAGAGATAAGGTCAAATATTATTCAGTATGACAATGAAGAACTAACTTTCACTTCTACAATTGATATAACTGAGTTTGTACGAACAGAAGAAAGGTTGAGGATTGTAGATTTTGCCTTTAGGAATGCATCAATTCCAATGCACTTCCTTCGCAAAGACGGTAGCGTTTACGATTTCAATCATAATTCACCAAAACTACTCGGGTATTCTGAAGAGGAGTTTAGTAAACTCAATATTTGGGATTTTGCTTCTCGACATAATCCTGAGACTTGGGAAAAGAGATGGGAGGATTTTAAAAAATCAAATAAACTTGCAAGTATTACTAAAATCAAGCGAAAAGATAACTCCTTCGTAGATGTAGAAATTATTACTGACATTGTTAAGTATGGTTTAGAAGAACTTACCTTTTCTTCGGTAATCGATTTAACAGAAAAGAAAAGGATTGAAGAGAAATTGAACATTGTTGATCATGCCTTCAGAAACGCCTCTATCCCTATGATATTCTTCAGAAAGGATGGCAGTATTTATGATTTCAATGATATGGCTCAGGAACTATTAGGTTACTCAAAAGAAGAATTCAAGCATTTATTCATATTTAATATTTCTATAAGACATAATCGGGAAACATGGGAAAGAAGGTGGGATGCACTAAATATAAATAAGCATACCACTTTTGAATCTAAAATTAGAAGAAAAGACAATTCGTTACTTGATGTTGAGATACGTTCGGATGCTTTTAAATATGAAAATGAAGAATTGAGCTACACTTCCATTATTGATATTACAGAGAAGAAAGAAGCAGAATCAATCTTGAAAAGAAGTAATGAAAGGTATGAAAATGCATTAATTGCTACTTCAGATGTCATTTGGGAAGCAGATTTGATTAATGACAGGACTTATTTTTCAAAGAATTTTACTTTAATCTTTGGTCATCCTATAAAAGAAATTGAGGATAGGCTCCATAATACTTGTCGAATAAATATTCATCCTGATGATGTGGCAATGGTAAATGCTATCGTTGACGATTTAGGAAATGGCGTGATTGACAGATGGGATTTTGAATACCGAATGAAAAAGGCAGATGGAAATTACGCACTATTATTAGATAGAGGATTTAGTGTAAAAGATGAGGAAGGAAAAGTGGTTAGACTGGTTGGTGCCATACAGGATATAACTAAAAAGAAAGCAGAAGAAAGCAGACTAAAGTTGTTAGAATCGGTTGTAGTGCATACGAATGATGCGATTGTAATTGCTAATGCCCGCCCTATAAATAGACCTGGTCCAACCATTATTTATGTGAATGACGCTTATACAAAAATAACTGGCTATTCATTAGAGGAATCAATAGGAACAAATCCGAGAAGATTACAGAATATTAATACAGACAGAAAAGAATTGGACAGATTCAGAAAAGCACTAGAACAATGGCAGCCATGTGAAATGACTATAAGAAATGTCAGGAAAAATGGCGAAGAGTTTTGGGCAAATATTAGGGTTACTCCGGTGGCTAATGAAAATGGCATATTTACACATTGGGTTTCCGTACAAAGGGACGTTACAAAAGAAATAGAGTCGCAAAAGGAAAAGGAGTCAATCCTGAATGAGTTAATTAATAATAATAATGAACTGAAACAGTTTGGATATATTACTACTCACAACCTCCGTGCGCCATTAACCAACTTAGTAGCTATTAGTAAATTGATGGATGAAAGCAAGATGCCAGACGACTTTACAAGGAAACTGATAAGTGGATTTAAACAGTCAACTTTTATTTTGAATGACACACTTGATGATTTAATAAAGATTTTGTTTATCAAAGAAAGATTGAATCTTCCTACAACAGACCTTAGGTTTGAAAATGTATTAAACAAGATAAAGGACTTTATCTCCAATTCAATCGAATCAAAGAATGTTATTATAGAGGCTGATTTTAGTTTGGCCCCGATTGTGAAATTCAGTACTATTTATTTGGAGAGTTTATTCCTCAATTTAATGACTAATTCCATTAAATATGCGCACCCTGATCGAAGCCCGAGAATAAAAATTGTTACTATATTACTTCCTGATAACAAAGTAAAACTTACTTTTTCAGACAATGGATTAGGAATGAATATGGATAGAATAAAGGGCAGGATTTTCGGGTTATATCAGCGCTTTCATAATAATCCTGATAGTAAGGGGCTAGGATTATACCTGATACATTCTCAAATTACTGCTTTAGGTGGAACAATTGACGTAGAGAGTAACGTAAATGTCGGCACAACATTTTCGATAATATTTAAAAATGTCGAATAGGGTTTTCCTAAAAATGGATACTACATTAGAAAAAATAATTCACTTTCTAAAATCCTAAATGAAAAAGGGGGCTAAAAATATCAGGCTACAGTTCTTAGTACACTCCATTCTTTCATTTTATATATTGTTTACTACTATATGAGAAAATTGTAAAATAATTTATTTAATATTGCCTCTGCTTAAGTATAACCCTTCATTCATCTCGGAACAATTTAATCTAGGGCTTATTTTTAGGTATTTTCTGTACTATAAGTTTATTTCATTGACAAAATATTAATTACATCTTAACTAGGGTTTTGCCTATTTTTAATAATAAAATGTAGTGCGAAAGACTAGCGACAGACACGATTTATTTTGCTTTTTTGTATCAGATATAAGCGTATGCATTTTATTAATATTGGGTTTAAATTTAAAAATTTAGGAGTACACTCAATAGGTGAAATCGGTATTTGAAAGATTGAATGATTTATTATTTTAATAGACAAACAAGAATGAAATCATGAATATAAAATTGAAATTTCTCTTCGGCGTGTTCCTGTTATTTGGAACTTATGCAAAGAGTATTGCACAAAATAGCCCCGTTTCCTCAGGTGGAGTAGCAACGGGAAGTGGAGGGACTGCTTCTTACTCTGTAGGGGAAGTTGCCTATACTACGATTACTGGAAATGGTGGAATTGTTATTGAAGGCCTTCAACAGGCCTATACAACAAGCGATTTGCCTATTTCGCTATTGCAGTTAACAGCTTCTGTTTTCAATAAAAACGAAGTAGCTATAAATTGGACTACCGTTTCCGAAATTAATAATCAA
>CANCKV010000321.1 GCA_947378615.1 Chitinophagaceae bacterium
TGAAATTGATGGGAAGTAAGGTAGCTTTTTTAGTTACACAATAGGGCACATACATGCACAAAAAAAGAGTAAAAACTATGAAGTCTTTACTCTCTTTTTTAAGCGTTATTGTTTTTGAAATTAAACCTAAGAAGGCAAAATTTAATCACATAAATTTAAAATAAAATTCTAAACCTAAAATGATACGAATCCCTAGTTAATTGAGAATGTCTTGATGTTGTATAATAACTTAATTCCTAAATAATTTTCATTGACTTTCTTATAATTTGGAGTATATAAAATAGCTGAATTTGTAAAATAGTTGCTACCATAACTAATATCTAAAATCCATTTGCCACCCATCAACAATTTGACATCCCCTAAGATAGCAGGAGAACTACCAGAAGTAAATGTTGATACATTATCCCAAAAAACACCCGGTTTGATGTACCATCCATTGCCCCATTGATATTTGATTCCAGCACCAAAGCGCCATAATCCATATTGATAATCTCCAATTTGTGCCGTCTTTTTAATTCCTTCAGTAACGTTTTTGCTCCAAGTACCATTCCTTCCAATTCCCCCACCTTCGATGAATGCCCTCAAATTGCCTGCATGATTTAAATTACCAAGTAGGGTAACCAAACCACCATAAGCCCAATGTGTACCTGTAACACTGCCAATATTAAACCCATAACTTGCAAATGGATCTACCTGAAGAGTAAAAGGAGAATTATTGAAGAAACTAAACTTCAAACCTGCAGTAATCAAAGGATGACCTGTTGTACTATTAGCAGACAATGCAGTATCCTTATCATTCGTGATAATCGGCAATTGTTCCCACCCAATTCCTATATATGGGGAAAGCGTATAATCGAAACTCTTAATTATTTTTTTCTCAGGAACAACTAGCAAGCTTGCTCTTTTGGCAATACTATCAGCATATTTTTTGTTAGCAGCGTCGAGTGCTTGTTTTATTGAAAAATTAATTGAATTTATGGAATCAACTCTTTTATTCAATTTTTGAATTGAGTCATTTATTAATGCATATTTAATCGAATCAAGATTTATTGTGGGTTGTTTAGGCGTAGAAATGTTTGGAAGGATAATTTTAGGTACTTTCTTAGTTTCAGGAGTTATCACATTAACTGTAGGAGCAGTCGTAGTTGTTTCTGATGTGGAGCCTAATGATTGAACCTGAATATCTCTTAAAAATACATCTTGTATTCTATTAGTAACTGCAACTTTGGGCGAAATGAAATACTTTTTACCAACACAATTATCCGCTGTCACTACACCTGTTTGGCTGTTTGAACTATCTGCAAAATTGCCTCCCGACGATTCTTGATTAGTCAATAAGGTAGTACTAAAATTGGTAGTGACTTCATTCCCGCAAATAGTCTTTGCTACAACTTTTCCACTTACAGTGACAGCGGCATCGCTATAATTCTTTAAATACACAGAGAATCCCTGTCCATTAGTAAGGCTGTAAGTGTGCCTTCCCAACCCAAAGTAAACGCCAGAAATTGTTTGGTTTGATAGCTTTTTCCAAGGACTGTTCTTTTGACTTATTCCAAAAAATGAAGAAACTAAAAATAATAATAACAAGCTAATTTTAACTGATAAACTTTGCCTTGACATAATATGTAATTAAATTTAAAAATAAGGGTTAGCAAAACTAATAGTTTCTACAACTATTAAATAATATTAGTTTAAAAAACACACAATTATAATGCTTTTTACTCATTTAAAAGAATTCTTTGAATATCCTTCCTACTTTATTTCTAAATAATCTACAATTATTTAAAAAAAAGTAATGAGTAGTTGTACGTTATATTGATTAGTAATCAATTAAAGTTCCTTAAAAAGACTTCCTAAATTCTCGCCAATAAACCATTTGAATTGCTCATGCAGCTTAATAACATTACCTACAATTACTAAACTTGGCGAGCTAAATTGTTTAACCAAAAAGTCTGTTGCACACTGATTAAGGGAAGTTATGTTTACTTTTTGTTGTGGGGTAGTCGCCTGTTCAATTACTGCTAAAGGAGTATCCTTATCGTCCATGTATTTCAATAATAACTCCGAAAGCTGAATAACATTCTTAGATGCCATATAAAATACTAGGGTATCATTAGAAGCAGTGATATACTTCCATTTATCTGCTGTAAAATCGGCACTTGGATTGAAAGTAATCCATTGAACACCTTGAGAAAAACCTCTTGCAGTTAAGGGGATTCCCGTATATGCAGAAGCTCCTGCAGCCGCAGTAATGCCGGGAATAATTTCGAATGGGATATTGTGTGCTTTTAAACTAATTAATTCGTCCAAAACATTGCTAAAAAAGGCCACATCCCCTCCCTTTAAACGCAATACTGTATGCCCTTCTAAGGCATGTGACACAATCAATTCATTGATCTGTTCCTGCGATATTGAGGCATTATTATATCCTTGCTTTCCTGCATTAATAACCAATACATCTTTACGGGCATATAAATAAATAATTTCATGATTTACAAGCCGATCACAAATAATGACATCTGCATCTCCCAATCTTTTTTGCAGCTTAATTGTAATCAATTCTGCATCGCCAGGTCCTGCACCTGCAATAATTACGCTACCTTTTGTGGTTGTTTCCTTCTCTTTCATTTATGTAAATAAGAAGCCTGTCAGTAAATAAAATATTATTTCCTGACAGGCTTAAAGTAAAAAAGCTATTTAATTAAAATAATCCTTCAATAGACAGATAACGTTCGCCAGTATCATAATTAAAGGTAAGAACTGTAGCTCCTGCAGGAATATCAGCTAGCTTTTGAGCAACTGCTGCTAAAGATGCACCTGTAGAAACGCCGACAAATATACCTTCTTCTTTTGCAATTCGTTGTGCATAAGTGAAAGCAGCGTCTTTACTAACTTTTATTACGCCATCCAAGATGCCAACATTTAATATTGAAGGGACAAATCCTGCACCAATTCCCTGTAAAGGGTGAGGGCCAGGAGCGCCGCCACTTAATACAGGAGATAATTCAGGTTCTACTGCAAATACTTTCAAATTAGGGAACTTAGCTTTCAATACTTCTGCAACTCCGGTAATATGTCCGCCTGTTCCAACTCCTGTAATTAAGTAATCGATTCCATTAGGAAAATCATTTAGAATTTCTTGCGCAGTCGTCTTGCGATGAATTTCAGTATTTGCCTGATTATTAAACTGTTGTGGCATCCAAGCATTTGGAGTAGTTTCGCTCAATTCTGTTGCTTTTTCTATTGCACCCTTCATTCCTTTTTCACGAGGAGTAAGCACAAATTCAGCACCATACAATGCCATGAGTCTTCTACGTTCAATACTCATGCTTTCAGGCATTACCAAAATAATTTTGTATCCTTTTACGGCTGCTACTAAGGCCAATCCAATACCGGTATTTCCAGAAGTTGGTTCAATAATGACACTGTCTTTGTTCAAAAGCCCCTTAGTTTCCGCATCTTCAATCATTGCCAAGGCAATACGATCTTTAATGCTTGAACCTGGATTTGTTTTTTCAAGTTTGATATAAACTTTATGGTCATTGCCAAAAAGTCTGTTGATTAATACATGCGGTGTATTTCCGATTGTACCGAGAATGTTGTTTGCTACCATTATTTTTTATTTATTTATATGACGAAATTTAAAACATCTGAAAAATTGTATTTCTCTCTCACTTTAATCTTGCTTTCATGATAAACAATAGAGTACGATTCAACACTATTTGTCAACCATACATTACCACCGATAATACTATCATGACCAATTACAGTTCTTCCTCCCAATATAGTGGCGCCGCTATAAATCACTACATTATCCTCGATAGTAGGATGTCGTTTACTCGATGCATGTGCTTTATCCACGTTCAATGCTCCAAGAGTTACGCCCTGATAAAGTTTTACATTGTTGCCAATTGTTGCCGTTTCTCCCACTACTATTCCTGTTCCATGATCTATAGTAAATGATGCTCCAATTGTTGCGCCTGGATGAATATCTATCCCAGTTTTGCTATGTGCATATTCTGATAAAAGTCTAGGTAGAGTTTGAATCTGTTGCTTATGCAATTGATGTGCAATTCGATAAACTGCGGTTGCATAAAATCCAGGATATGCGATTAGCACTTCTTCAATCGATTTAGCGGCAGGATCAAACTCCAATGTAGCATTTGCATCTTTTAATAATTCCTGATAAATATGGGGAAGTGTTTCAAAGAAAATAGCTGTATTTTCCTTTACAGCAGTCTCTTCTTTCAATAATTCGAAGATGATAGCAGCAAATGTGTTTTTCAAATTTGCATAATGTGATGTCAGTGCTGCTTCTGTTTGGAACTTTTCTTGATAGGAGGCGAAGAGGAAATTAAAAAGGCTGTCAACAAATGTTTCCGCCAATTCCTTATCAGGGAAATTGCCAAAACATTTTCTGTTTCGTTTAAATAATTCTGTAATAAATACTGCTTCGCTCATAATTTAAATTGTACTCAAAGTTCTATAAGAGGATAAAGAAAATCAAAAGTAGGACTTTTTTTATTTACTCCATAAAAAAACTAGACTATTGAATGTTTTTTTACAAAACTTATAACAATAGCAAACAATTAATTACATATTCAAAAATAGTTTAGTTGCCAATAATTTTATACTTACATCAGCACAGAACCATTATTTTCCTAGTTAGTTAATTCTGCTTTGATTGATTAATAATAGAGTAGGGTGCAAAAAAGTAATTGCTAAATCGTTCAGTAAGTCGTTGTATAAATTAAGTTTCGGGGCACTAATTTGACCAATTATGGATGTTGCTATTTATGCAAGGGTAATTAATTGATGAATTAAGTGTGTTGCTATAAATGCAAGG
>CANCKV010000322.1 GCA_947378615.1 Chitinophagaceae bacterium
ATATACTGCAGGAATTACGAAGCCTGTTAGGATAATCTTAGAAAAAAACGGATTCTCGAGCATGACTCTGTCATGTTCGTTGCTGTTACTACTTTTATTAGTAAATGGGATTCACACTTGTAGCACAATCGTGCTAAAATACCGCTATCTAAAAAAGAACCCTATCTTTATCCTAAATAAAAGAAATGGCTGAAGTTGTTGATGTATAAAAAGGATATACTCATTGGATGCAAACATCCGAAAAGGATGCAGAAACAATGATGCATTTATTTAATACAAAAGATTATCATTGGTCGCTTTTTATTGGACATATTGTTTTAGAAAGATTATTGAAAGCCACTATTGTAAAGATTACTGGAAATCATGCTCCATTTACTCACGATTTGGCAAAGTTGGCAAGCATTTCTGGTTTGCCATTTTCTGAAATTTATTTGGAACGGTTGGATACTGTTTCTATTTTTAATATGAATGCGAGATATGATAGCTATAAAGAAGAGTTCTACAAAAAATGTACATTGAATTTTACTAATGAATGGATTGAAAAAATAAAAGAATTACAATCATGGATAAAAGAGAAGCAATAGCAATTGCCCGTGCTTATATAGATTCTATAAGCGACAAATATGAGATCAAAGAGACATTTTTGTTCGGTTCGTATGCCAAAGGAAATTACCACAATGATAGTGATATAGACATAGCTGTTGTAGTGAAAAGAACAAACGATATAATTGACACACAAATTGAATTGATGAAACTTAGGCGAAAGATAGATTTAAGGATTGAACCCCATCCATTTAATGAAGAAGATTTTACTAAAAATAATCCTGTTGTAAATGAAATATTAAAACACGGCATTTCAATTGGGATAAATAGTTTTGCTTAAAAATCATATTTCCCAACTAGCGTAAGAATTGTATTGATTGTAAGATACCCCAACTAGCACATAACTATCTCTAGTGCTTTCAGTTACTTAAGCGATGATTAATATTTAGGAATAAATAACTAAAGAGGCTGTCTCAAAAGTCGGAATAGGCACATTGAAACATGTGAGATTAAATAACAAAAAGCATAAATAGGGGTATATGTCAATTAATGACACTCCCTATCTTCGCATGAAATCTTTACAAATGAAGCAGTTGAAAATATCAGTAGAAAAGTCCAAGTATGATTTTATTACTGAATTGCTAAATAACTTTCATTCTGTACAAGTAAATTAAGTAAGTCAAGCAAAGAAAAATACCCAGCTACCGCACGTCAAATCACCCACTAACGCAGGACTTGGAAAGCTTATTAGATACTCTTCGAAAATCAGGTTGCTAGAGCATGACAAGCTAATATTCATTGTTAAAACTACTTTTATACATACAGGAAATTCAAAATAAATTGACTAAATTCTTTTAGCAACGCTCCAAAGAATTGAAAAGTAGTATGTTTGTAAAAACAGACGGATTATAAATGAACAGGTTTCTACTTTCTTTTCTATTAATTATTGTGTTTTCTTTTGGAGTTTCCGCACAGAAATATTCCTTTATTTATCTTGAATCGGAAACAAAAGACCCTTTTTATGTTCTCTTGAATGGCAAGATGAATTTCAGTTCTTCACTTAACGGATTTCTCACCATTCCTCAATTACTGAATGGAACCTATGATGCAGAAGTGGGTTTTGTAAAAAATAAATTCCCTGAACAACATTTTATTATCACCGTTGAGAATCAGGATCTTGGTTACGTTATTAAAAAAATAAACGATAGCACTTTTGGATTGATGAACCTGCAATCCTACAGTATCATTTCAGCCATTAATACGGGAAAAGAGAACCTTTTAGATTTAAGTAAGATAGAAAAAACAACTCAGGCACCTGCTACTGTTAACTTGAATAAGTCTTCTTTTGCTACTAAACTCAGTCAGACACCAAAATGTGTCATCGCATCTGAGGCAGACCTTAATTCGCTCCGTACAGTAATGAAAACCTTAAATAATGAATCTGAAATGATTGAATTAGCAAAATTAGCTTTTAAGGAAAGGTGCTTTTCTGTAGAGCAAATAAAAAATGTTAGTACTTTAATCATCAATGAACAGAACAAGCTGATTTTCTTTTTAGATGCAAGACAAAACATCTATGACGCAGAGAATTTTCCTACTTTACAAACTCAGCTTACTACACCTGCTATATTAACACAGTTTAGAAACTCATTATAGTCATGCTTCGTTATTTTATTGAAGTTGCCTATAAGGGTACTCATTACAGTGGTTTTCAGAGTCAACACAATGCAGTCAGCATACAATCGACTGTGGAAGACGCCATGCAAACTGTATTTAAAACGGATTTCAAACTCACCTGTTCTTCACGGACTGATACTGGGGTACATGCATTACAAAACTACTTTCATTTTGACACGGAAATTGAGTTAAACCTAAAGCAGATTTACAACCTAAATGCTGTTCTTTCAAGGGACATTGTTATAAAGAATATCGTACAAGTGGATGGAGAATCACATGCAAGATTCAGCGCCACTTATCGAGAATACAAATATTATATTACCCGAAATAGAAATCCGTTTCTTACAGAAACTACTTGGTTTTATCCTTACAACTTAGATATTGAATTGTTGCAACAAGCAGCTAATATTTTGATGGAATATGAAGATTTTACTAGTTTCTCTAAGCGAAATACGCAAGTAAAAACGTTTATTTGCAACTTGATTGTTTCAAAATGGTATTATGAAAATGAATGCTTGGTGTATCATGTAAAGTCAAATAGATTTTTGAGGGGAATGGTAAGAGGCTTGGTAGGAACAATGTTGCAAGTAGGAAGAGGTATCATTAATTTAGAAGACTTTAGGAAAATAATAGAAGAAAAGAATTGTACAAAGGCAAATTTTAGTACACCTCCTACTGGACTTTTTTTGATGGAAGTGACTTATCCTGAGGAAGTATTAAGTATTAGGTGGTAGGTTTTTAGGTGGTAAGTATTAAGTTATAGGTATTACGTTTTAAGTTAAGAATATTATTCATAAAGAGGAGAAAATAGGCTCAACACTTAGGTTCATAGACATAAAGAAAAGACATAGTTTTTTTCTTGTTTTCATTTTATGACAAAGAGTAGGTCACATAGGAATGCTACTTCGTAGCATTGAGAACGTATTAATGAATGCTTTTTTAATTATAGACACATAATTATTTTATACAAGTAGTTTTTATCACCTGAGTACTTTGTGTGCCTTGTTTTTTGCCTAGAGTGCTTTGTAGTAAAGTTTTGCATTATTTTTTCATTCAAAACATTTAATCTCGATTATAGATGTATTTAGTTTCTACACCAAGATTTTTAAGGGCATTATATCCAACACTAGTTTGGCAAATTGATACACAGGATAAATCCCTTTACCTTACTTTCGATGACGGCCCTCATGAAACCGCTACCCCATTTGTTTTGGACACGCTTAAACAATTTGATGCAAAGGCTACCTTTTTTTGTATAGGAAAGAATGTTTATCAACAAAAGCCTTTATTCGAAAGAATTTTGGCAGAAGGACATGCTGTCGGAAATCATACGCAAAATCATGCAAATGGATGGGACACTAATAATTATTACTATATCAAAGATGTTCAGCTAGCAAGCGAAATGATACACTCAAATCTTTTTAGACCACCTTATGGTAGAATTAAACGGTCACAAATAAAAGAATTACAGAATAGCGATGCTGATTATGAAGAAAACTCAGCATTCAAGATTATCATGTGGTCAGTATTGAGTGGAGATTTTGACCAAAAGATTTCAAAAGAAAAGTGTTTGAAGAATGTATTGAAAAATACAGAGAACGGAAGTATTATCGTATTTCATGATAGTGCAAAAGCTTTTGAAAAAATGAAGTACGCTCTTCCTAAAACTTTAGAACATTTTAGTAAGGAAGGATTTCAGTTTAAAGCAATCAACATTTGATTGGATACAAATAATATTTTAAACGGAGAATAATACAACTGAATATTGAGTCATCAGATTCAAATCCTATTATTCTCCATTGTAATTATCCTTCTAACAACTGCTTAGATATATTTAATAATTTAGTCTCTTCAAAATGATTAACCATAATCTGTAAGCCAAACGGTAATCCATTACTATGCTTGAACAAAGGGATAGAAATTGCAGGAACACCTACAAGATTGGCATAAACAGTATAAATATCAGCTAAATACATTTCAATGGGGTCGTCACTCTTCTCGCCTATCTTAAAAGCTGTAGTAGGTACGGTGGGTGAAATCAATGCATCATAATTCTTAAATAAGTCATCGGTAGTATTACACAATAACCTTCTTACTTGCTGAGCCTTTGTAAAGTAGGCATCAAAATAACCTGAACTCAATACAAAAGTCCCTAATAAAATACGACGTTGTACTTCCTTACCAAACCCTTCACTTCTCGACTTTTTATAGAGAGCAGTTAAATCATCGTTCTTAGCAAGTTTGGCACGATAACCAAACTTGACTCCATCAAAACGAGAAAGATTACTACTCGCTTCGGCAGTGGTAAGGATATAATAAGTAGGAACAATATAAGGCAACAAACTAAAGTCAACCGCTTCTACAATATGACCCTGAGCTTGTAAAGAGGCAATATATTCTTTTGTCTTCTCGGCGATTTCCTTATCCAATCCATCATGTTCGAGGACTTCCTTGAAATAGGCAAACCGATACTTATTATCAGAAACAACTACTTCATTAGAATATTCAGGAACAGGTTTAACGGAAACAGTACTATCAAAATCATCTGACCCAGAAATTACTTCTAGGACGATAGCCGCATCATCAATATTTTTAGAGAATATACCTATTTG
>CANCKV010000323.1 GCA_947378615.1 Chitinophagaceae bacterium
AAGGCCTTTTGAGCTAAGTGGATAATACCAAAAAGGAACACAAGAATAATTTAAAGGATTTTACCACAAGGATAACAAGGTAAATACAAGGGACACAAGGATAAAATAAAGGATTTTACAATAAGGTCAACAAGGATTATATCAAAGAAGACAAGGATAAATTAAGGGACTTTACCACAAGGAGAACAAGGTAAATACAAGGGACACAAGGATAAAATAAAGGATTTTACAATAAGGTCAACAAGGATTATATCAAAGAAAACAAGGATAAATTAAAGGACTTTACCACAAGGATAACAAGGTAAATACAAGGGACACAACGATAAAGTATTAGAATAGTATTTAAAAAAAACTTTGGAATACAATGGAAATAAATTGAGCAACTAATAGCTCAAGTAAGTATGTAGCTTAAAACGTAAAACTTAAAACGTAGAACGTACAACTTATAACGTACAACTTCCTTTGTGTTCCTTGTCTTTCCCTTGTTTCCTTTGTGGTAATACAAAAACAAAAAAATGAAATCAGTATTAATTAATGAGGCTTACAAGGTAAGCGTGATAGAAGATGATGAACCCATACCATCGGGAGATGAGGTGCTACTTGAAATCTACTACATCGGATTATGTGGCAGTGATTTGAGTTCTTATAAAGGAATGTCACCAATGGTGGTGTATCCTGTTGTTCCAGGACACGAGGTGAGTGCCGTAATAAAAAGCAAAGGGGCAAATGTTCCCGACACCTATTCGATTGGTGATAGGGTTACCGTGAATCCATACTCTTCATGTGGCGTATGTCCTGCTTGTCGGGTAGGGCGAACAAACACTTGTGAGTATAATCAGACTTTAGGTGTACAACGTAACGGTGCATTGAAGAAATATTTTACCATCCACCATAGCAAATTAATCAAGAGTACCATCCTTACAGAAAAGGAGTTTGCCTTAGTCGAACCATTGAGTGTCGGTTATCATGCGGCAAATAGGGGTAGTGTTTCTGAAACAGATACGGTATTGATTTTCGGTTGTGGAATGATTGGCATCGGAGCTATTTTGGCCTCTATCCGTAAGGGGGCAACTGTCATTGCTGTTGACCTTGATGATAAAAAGTTAGAGTTAGTCAAGTCATTTGGCGTAAAGCATATCATTAATGCCAAGGATACGGATGTTGTAAAACGTGTTCGTGAATTGACAAATGGAGAGGGTGCAAATGTAAGTATCGAGGCTGTTGGAGCACCTGCCACTTACACCACTGCCATTGAGGCTGCCGCCTTTGCAGGACGTGTAGTTTATATTGGCTATGCAAAGAGTGACATACTGTTTAATACAAGTCTTTTTGTAAAGAAAGAATTAACTATTTGTGGTAGCAGAAATGCACAATTCGAGTTCAGACCCGTAGTTCAGATGTTAGAAGATAAGGCGATTGACAGCAATCTGTTGATTACCAAGATTTATTCGATGGAAGAAACAGGGCAGGCATTGAAGGATTGGTACGAAAAGCCATCCGAGTTTATCAAGATTTTGATAGATGTAAAAAATGGTTAAAGTATGTGATACCCGACTATCGCCTGTATGTTTTGAGTTGTAAGTTATTTGTGCGCTTGTGGGTGGAATACCTCTAACCATTAAAATGAATCATTTGGATAAGTAACCTTAGCTTATTTCTAATATTTTTGTATTCAGTCATTATAATTGAGTTGTTATGCGTTTAAAACTGCTTTTGCTTGCTATTGTTTGCCTACACTATTTTCCAGTATTGTATGGTCAAACTGTTTGGACAGGTTCGCAGGACAGCCTTTGGAATAATCCTAATAACTGGTCAACCAATCAGGTGCCCACTTCAGCTACAGCAGTTCGAATCCCTAACTTAGATATAACCACACTTCAAAAAGTTGATACACCCTCTATCACAGATAACACTACTCCAACTACTAACAACACTTTGTATTATCCGTTTATCAGGGGTTCTGTTGCTTACGCCAATACCATAACTATTGATTCAGGGGCGTATGTAAATATTGACACTACCCTTCAATTGAGTGGAACCCTAACGATTTTAAAAGGAGGCAACTTGGTTTTTGGTAATTCAGATACCCTATATGTGTCTTCATTAATTAATAATGGCACCATCGATATGTCTGCGGGTGGTATTTTTACTTTAACTGGCACGACCCCAACATTTACAAACCATGGAACCTTTCAATATGGCATCGGTACAATTGCCCTGAATGGAACTGTTTCCAATACCATAACTGGACAAAATAGTTTTTATAATGTTAATGTTGGAGGGGTAGCTTCCCTATGCAATGATACCCTTCATGGCATCCTTACCGTCACAGGTTCAGGCACTTATACTTGCAACCCTGTAGGCGGCTTACCAATTGTCGGTGCGGGTCAAACTGTCAATATTTATGCAGCACCTGATGGTAGCAGTTTGGGTAGTGGTTCGAGCTTTTCCCTTCCTGTTAATGTGGATAGGGCAAGAGTAGTGGCACAGAATTATCCCAACAATCCAGTCAATGTATTATTGAAAGATGGCACCTACTATCAATTAACCCTTACAAGTGCAGACACTCGTACTGCTGCTGCCCCTGCCGTTTATAAGGCTATCAATAAGGGGATGGTTATCTTTAAACCACTCAAAGTTATCAATAGGACAGACTTTCAACCAATACCCGATAGTGTGAAACAACGTATTGTGGATACTGTCGCTAAGGGAAAAGTAATGCAATTGGATTTGACTAAATATGTCACTAACAATAACTGTATGACCCCTTGGACAAAACCATTTAATGATTTCCCTAATCATCCCATTTTTTACCAGAACAATAATTTACTCTTGTTTTCCCGTTATCCCAATAGTAGTTATATGACCATGAATGGGGTAATCTACAAGGGTTCGTATAGTCGTCCTGATAGCGGGGCAATTTTCAAATACACCGATACCCGCACCAATAATTGGGTAAAGGCAATGAACGACGAAAATGTATGGCTCGCAGGTTATTGGAGGGTGCAGTTTTCTCTCAATTGGATAAAAACTAAAACCATCGACACCGTAAATAAAATTATCTACCAATCCAATGGTGTGAGTGGGGGAATAGGGGATAAGTTTTCTGCTTATGCAGGCTGTTCTTGCGAACCCTATTATGTATCTAATTTGTACGAAGAAATAGATACTGTTGGAGAATATAGCATCAATTACAAAAACAAGATGCTATATATGTGGGTGCCTGATACCGGCGATATACAATTTTCTGATTCCTTGACCATTCCTGCCATTTCAGTAAATGGAGTAAGCTATACGCAATTCCAAAATATTAATGTTTCAGGTGGTGCAGGTTATGGAATATCATTGTACAATGGTAGCAATTTGAAAGTAGCAGGATGCGATATAACAGGATGTACTAACCATGCCATCACATTGACCAACATAAATCAATCCATTGTTCAAAGCAATGACATCCATCAGGTAGGCGGTGCGGGCATCAATTTGGACAATACCAATTATAATACGGATGTGAATACCTTGAAACGTTGCAACGATACCATTATCAACAATTATGTCTATGATTATGCACAACAAGTGCCATTGTTTAAAGGGGGCATTCAAGTAGGGGCATGTATTGGAGTGTATGTGGCAAATAATAAGGTACGTAAAAGTCCGAATGCAGGCATACTCTACACGACTACCTTAGGTGGTAGCCTAAACACGTTTGAATACAATGAAGTGGATAGTATTGGTTTAGATTCCCATGACATTGGACCAATGTACGGGGTCTCTTTATGTAATGATTGGGGACATATTCTGAACCATAACTATCTGCATGACAATCCAAATGCAAATGCAGGATTGTATGTGGACAATGGTCAGTCGGGCGTTACTTTAAAGTATAATATCGTTACAAACATTCCTCACGGCATTATCAATAATGGCGGGGGGTATAACCGATATTTCAACAACATTTTTGTCAATAACAATCTTACGGTATCAAGTTTTAGCTATAAACTCGCGCAGGATACTTATTGGTGGCCTCGTGATTCTACTAATATAACGAACCTGTATTATGGTAGTAAAAGCAAAGCTGCTTGGCAAAGCACGTTCCCTGAATTAGTGGATATGATGGACACTGTCAACGGAATAAAATCAACTTATTCTTCCCGTTATTGGCCACAGGTCAATAACAATACCTCATACACCTTTGGGTCTAATTTCCAAAGTACTTTTACCTATGTTTCAGAAAACAGTCTGATGAATGCGAATGGAACAACGAACAATAGTTATGCACAGTCAGGTGACCCATTTGTAAAGTGGGGTACGGTGTTTCAGGATAATCTCAAAGTCGCTCAAAAATTGGTGAATCCAATGAGTCCGTTCGTCATGGACAGCCTAAGAACCCCTGGACTATTGACTGCAAATGGTGCAACGGATTGGCATATCAACCGTATTGGTTTATATACAGATTCGTTCAGAACGAGTCTAAACAACTTGGCTATTCATGGTATTGACCCCCAAATCAGTATGACTACCAATAGTAACTCAAACCACATTTTTCCAGATACAGTCTCTTTAGTGGCTACGATTGTCAATCCAAATATTGCCAATTCTATCTCTACTTTCCAATTTTATGACAATGGAATACCTATAACAGGTTTGACCTTGACTCAAAAGCAGGTTTCTTACGATACTGTCACTTACACGGCTTCTTATACAAATGGTACTTATGGTAATCACGCCATCACCTGCAAAATCACCGACGCACCAAATTGGCAGTATAGTTCAAGTGCATATAGATATACCACCGA
>CANCKV010000324.1 GCA_947378615.1 Chitinophagaceae bacterium
ATTTTTATTTTAAGATATTATGCCTAAAGACAATTCGATAAAGTCAGTACTTATTATTGGTTCAGGTCCAATTATCATTGGACAAGCGTGTGAATTTGATTATTCAGGTACTCAGGCTGCCCGTAGTTTGCGTGAAGAAGGAATAGAAGTGATACTCATTAATAGTAACCCGGCTACTATTATGACCGACCCTATGATGGCGGACAGGGTTTATTTACTCCCTCTGAACACAGAAAGTATAGAAAAAATCTTGCAAGAAAACAAGATAGATGCTGTGTTGCCTACAATGGGAGGACAAACTGCTCTTAATCTTTGTAAGGAAGCCGAGGAACAGGGAATCTGGGAAAGGTATGGATGTAAGTTGATTGGAGTGGATGTTGCTGCAATTGACACGGCAGAAGACAGGGAGAAATTCCGTCAGTTAATGGTGAAGATTGGTGTTGCAGTTGCTCCTAGTCATGTAGCAAACAGTTTTTTGGAAGGAAAAGAATTTGCCCAAAAGATAGGATTCCCTTTAGTAATTCGTCCTTCATTTACACTTGGTGGAACGGGTGGAGGATTTGTACATAATAAGGATGAGTTGGATGCCGCCCTTGAAAGAGGATTGAAAGCAAGTCCAATCCATGAAGTATTAGTAGAAAAAGCTGTACTTGGATGGAAAGAATATGAGTTGGAATTGTTGAGAGACAAAAATGACAATGTAGTTATCATTTGTACTGTAGAAAATTTAGATCCAATGGGGGTACATACGGGAGATAGCATAACAGTAGCTCCTGCAATGACACTTAGTGATACTGCATTTCAAGACATGCGAAATAAGGCAATGCTGATGATGCGTAGTCTTGGTAATTTCCAAGGTGGTTGTAACGTTCAATTTGCATTGAATCCAGAGACTGAAGAATTGATAGCGGTAGAAATTAATCCACGGGTTAGTCGTTCTTCGGCATTAGCTAGCAAGGCTACAGGGTATCCAATCGCCAAGATTGCTGCAAAATTAGCGATAGGATATTCATTAGATGAATTGAAGAATCAGATTACACAAACAACATCTGCCTATTTTGAACCAGCACTAGATTATGTAATTGTGAAAATTCCTAGATGGAATTTTGACAAGTTTAAAGGTGCAAATGACACCTTAGGATTACAGATGAAAAGTGTAGGAGAGGTAATGGCAATAGGTAGAAGCTTTAACGAAGCGCTTCAGAAGGCTTGTGTCAGTTTGGAAAATGATGCTTTGGGCTTGGGATATTATGGCAAGAGTATGATGAAGAGTGCTGATATTGTTGAATATATTAAGACTCCAAAGTGGGATCGGATTTTTAGAATTAAGGATGCCTTGATGCAAGGATCTACAGTGAAGAGTATTGCACAAGCAACAGGTATAGATAGATGGTTTTTGTATCAAATACAAAAACTTTGTATCATAGAAAAAGAAATAGGATTATATCGCCTTGATACGCTTCCAGAAGAACTATTAAAAGATGCAAAAAAGAATGGGTTTAGTGATGCTCAAATTGCAAAGATTCTACAAGGTAATTATAGTGACGAGCAAGTCTATGAAAAAAGAAAGAGTCTTGGAATTACAAGAGTTTACAAAATGGTAGATACTTGTAGTGCAGAATTCGAAGCAAAAACACCTTACTTCTATAGTACTTTTGAGAATTAAGTACTTTTAAACTTTAGTGTAACTTGATTGGGGGGGGGATATAAAGCATAATGAATATAAGAAATTGATTACGCTATGTTCACAAAGTTTTGTGTTAATTACATGTTTTTTTGCTTGTAAAGTAACAAAAACATGGTATTTGATTTAAAAATATAGTTTTTTTTCTTTTTTTTTGAAAAAAATGTTATGAAATAATTTTTATTACTTAACATTGCATTCTGAAAAAAAAATTCAGGATTGCATCGTCGGAAATGTATCAAACTCCTTACAACATAAAATTATGAAAAAGGTATTAAAATTTGTAAAGCTTGCTAGCTTTGTTTTATTATTTACGCTTTGTGTACATTCTACACTTAATGCACAGACTCCTGCTGACGATCCAGGAATTGGTGGTCCTGGAGTTGGAGCTGCTCCTGCTGGAGATGGTTCTCCGATAGTACCATTTGATGGACAAATGAACTTGTTATTTGCTATTTCAGGTGTTGCTTTTGTTTCTTTAAGTTATAAGAAGCAAAGACTTGCTTTTATCAATAAATAACTTTTCATAATAAGATTGTTAGTAAATCTTATTATTTGATTAATAAAGCCTCTCTACAAAACTGTTATTAGTTATGTAGAGAGTTTTTTATTGTCGGTATCTCTCATTTGAAAATCTATTCCCATCTCATTTTTACAATACTTTCAATAATTTCAAACACGATGATGAGTTAATTGCATCTTAGTTTTCATTTTATTTTCTTGTGAACAGAAGTAGCTAACGAAGTTTTCTTTGTGAGTTATTCATTAGAAAGTTTTGATTTTTTAACAAAAAATAACACTATCAATTAATTCACCCCAATTTCTACTATATTTATTGCCAACAAACAACTACTTTGAACAGATAAGTAAGCAATTCTGTTATATATAATTTATTGTGATAACAAAATTGACTTATTTCTGAATACTTAATTATTGATATGACTGCAGAACATCAGCGCCTTTCCGTAAATCAACGCAAACAAATTCCACTCGAACAATGGGGGCCTTATCTAAGTGAAAGACAGTGGGGCACTGTGAGAGAAGATTATGGTCCACATGGAGATGCGTGGAACTATTTTCCACATGATCATGCTCCGAGTAGAGTTTATCGTTGGGGAGAAGATGGATTAGCTGGTATTTCAGATTATTTTCAAAATCTATGTTTTGCCATTGCCCTATGGAATGGCAAAGATCCTATACTAAAAGAACGTCTATTTGGGTTAGGTAATAACGAAGGAAATCATGGGGAAGATGTGAAGGAACTCTATTATTATTTAGATAATGTCCCTACTCATTATTATATGGAGTATTTATATAAATACCCTCAACAGGCATTTCCGTATAAAAAATTAGTTGAAGAAAATAAAAATAGAAATAAGCAAGCGCCCGAATATGAAATTTTAGATACGGGTGTATTTGACAACAACGAATATTTTGATGTTAAAATAACTTATGCAAAACAAGGACCGCAGGATATCTTTATAAAAATTGATATAACAAACAAATATGATAAAGAAGCTCCAATTACAGTATTGCCAACATTGTGGTTTTATAACCGTTGGAAAAATGGGAGTGATGAAAAGAAAGGGTCGATAGTTTCTAATGGAAAGAACTCTGTTAAAGCAGAACAGGAACGATTAGGAAGCTATTATTTTTATTACCAAAAGGCAGATGATGCCTTGTTTACTGATAATGAAACTAATAAACTAAAAATAATGGGTATCCCGAATGATACCCCTTTTGTGAAGGATGCGTTTCATAATGCCGTGATTAGAGGAGAAAATGTGAAAGAACTACGAGAAAGAAAGAATGGAACGAAGTTTTCTCCCGTATATACCCTGACAATCAATGGAGGAGAGACAAAGTCGGTTTATTGTAGATTATGTAGCAAGCCACATGACTACGCTTTTGGTGCAGGATTCGAAAAGGTTTTTAAAGAGAGAAAGCAACAAGCGGATGATTTTTATGCCTCATTGTTACACCCTGATACTCATCCTGACTTATTGAATATGCAGCGTCAGGCCTTTGCTGGCTTATTATGGAGCAAACAGTATTATCATTATGATGTGGAACGTTGGTTAAGTACTAGCGATGGTTTGACTCCTGTAAATGATGGCAAAAAGAATGGTAGAAATAGTGATTGGAAGCATCTGAAAAATCAGGATATCATACTTATGCCCGATAAATGGGAATATCCATGGTATGCTGCTTGGGATTTGGCATTCCACTGTATTCCAATGGCGATGATTGATGTGACTTTTGCAAAGCATCAATTAATCCTCATCATGAGGGAATGGTATATGAAACCCGATGGTCAATTGCCGGCCTATGAATGGAACTTTGGCGATGTAAACCCTCCTGTACATGCTTGGGCCGCCTTGCAGGTGTATAAAATTGAAAAGGAAACCACAGGAAAAGGGGATATCACTTTCTTGAAACGAATTTTTCAAAAATTAATTATCAATTTCACTTGGTGGATTAATAGAAAGGATGAAACAGGAAACAATATATTTCAAGGAGGATTTCTTGGGTTAGACAACATTGGAGTGCTAGACAGAAGTTATGGTATTGCCGCTCACATGCACCTTGAACAAGCAGATGGAACAAGTTGGATGGGTAAATATGCCTTGAATATGATGGACATAGCCATTGAAATTGCTGTCAACGACATCTCATTTGAAGATACTGCCACTAAGTTTTTCGAACACTTCGTTTTAATTGCTGAAGCAATGAACGAACATATTCTTTGGAATAAGGAAGATCAGTTTTTCTATGATACCCTAAGTATTAAAGGAGGTGAAACAATACCTTTGAAGACACAATCAATAGTAGGATTGATTCCGTTACTTGCAGTATCTGTAGTTGAAAAGAGCACTTTGGATAAATTAGCTGATTTCAAGCGAAGAATAACTTGGTTTGAAAATTACAGAAAGAAAAATAATCGATTTTGGCCAAATGAGGAAAGTAGCGATAATGATAAGATTTTGTTATCTCTAGTGCCTAGAGACCGTTTGATAGCCTTATTAAAAAGAATGCTGAACGAAGAAGAATTTCTATCAGAGGGAGGCATACGGGCATTGTCAAAATACCACGAGAAGAATCCTTATTCTA
>CANCKV010000325.1 GCA_947378615.1 Chitinophagaceae bacterium
GTGCATTTTTTTCTACCAATGTTCTATCCCCATTTACTTGTATCACTTTATTGCCCGAGAATTTAGAACCAGTATTGGAAGCATCTATAGATTGAGATGCCCAATAATAAGTACCTGGTTTTAATAATACAGTCAATGAAATGTTTTTACCGGCATTACCTGCTTCAGGCGTTTTTCTTTTACCTGTTGTTAAGCTAGCATTCGGCTCTAAGATATCTGTCTTTCCTGGCTTAGTTCCAATTCCCACAGCATAGGTTAAACCACTTGCAGGCGTATTGTCATCAGAAGCAGGACTCCAATTTAATTTAACTAAATAACTTTCAGCCACTTTACTTACAATAACCGAATTGCCCATTTTAGGTGCAGTAGGCGCTTTATTGGCTCCATAAGTATCTTCTATATAGTTAGAATCGGCAACAGCAACGGTGGAATCGGCAAAGCCTCTTACACTATTACTCTTAATCATAGATGTTGCATTAGTCGTTCCATTACCTATTGAAAGTGATTTTATTTTTCCAGTAGATACGGAAGCATTGGTGGTGATTACGGATGAATCATTAATTAAAGCAGATAAATCACGTACGTTCTTTAATATTTTGAAAGAGTTAACAATACTGGTCGTACCCTTCAAAGGATCTCTCACCTTCTCTGTTCCTACCAATACCAAATCAAGTACTTTCTTACCACTAAAGTCACCTAAACTTGGTCTCATCACTGAATAATTACCAAAAGGGAAAGTAGGTAATTCATTGTAGTTCATAATACCCGTTGTTTTAAGATTAGACGGATCAGCTAAAGCCATAGCACTAAATATACCTGTACCTGGCCTTGATCCACTAAAAATAATATCTGGATATCCATCATTATCAATATCACCCCAAGTAGTTTGACCTTTTTCAAATGGTTTCACATTTGAATTGGTTTGTAAAAACTGAATAGTTTTTGCAGCCGAGTCTACCCATTTGTTTTGATAGATTTTGAAAATTACGCCTGCGTCTGATCTACCAGAAAGTGCAAGGTCTAATAAACCATCATTATTGTAATCAATTAAATCAATGGTCGCATTTCTTAATGTAGGCAATGCAAGTGATTGATTTAATTCAAAAGAGATTTTATTAGAAGTATCAGAAGTATTCATATAAACAGATCCAATTCTTCTTGCATTTTCTCCATCATCGTATAAAATAGCTAAATCCGGTTTTAAATCTTTATTTAAATCCCCTATTGCCAAACTAACATTTGAAATAGATTTAGCGGTTAATAAGGAGTCTAAGTTATTTGAGATTGTTTTTACATTAAATCCAAGTAAGCCAGAATTGGTTTTTGCTACGGTATCTTTATAGAAACCTAAAAACTTAACCACCCCTAGTCCGGACTTATCCAATCCAGTATAAATAAAGTCTTTAAAGCCATTATTATCTAAATCAATAAATTCAATTTTAGGCGTAGCCAATTGTTCGCCATTGTAAACATTATTAGTTATGTTTTCGAACTTATAATTGCCATAGTTTTTAAACACAACTAATCTTCCTCTTAAAGAAGTGATATCATCTCCAGCAACTACTAAATCTAATAAGCCATCGTTGTTGATATCCACCCATTTAATTTGAGCATTAGATATGCCATTTAAGGTATTATAAAATCCAGTACCTCTTCCGGCAAGAGAAGTCCAGTTAGAGTCATTTTTAAACTTAGCAAATTTACCCCCTAGGTTTTTATATAAACCAAGTGGCGTATTCCATTGATCATTGGTTGCATCTCCAGTTCCTAAGTATAAGAAATCAAATACACCTTTATTGTCTACATCGGCCCATGCAAATGCAGGATTTTCAAGTGCTGTTATTCTTGCATCAATAAGTCCTCCTTGGTTTACAAACTGCCATGGATACTTAAGTACTATTTTTTGATTGTCTGCGAAAGAAGAAGATAAGAAGTTACCATCCACCGATTGAACTGACCAATAGTAAACCCCTGGAGGTAATTCGATATAATACTTATTCGAACCAATTAATGAAGTATTAGGAGTTTGTAATTTATCTGTTTTAGGATTCACTTGAATAACACGCAAATCACTTAATCCAGGCTTGGTTCCCAACTTCAAGTTATAATACATATTGTTTGGACTGGTATGATCATCATCTGATGCATCCCATTGTAACAATACCCTTCCTTGACCTTGATCGACAAAGGTTAAATTTTCAGGGGTAGAAGGCGCTTTATTTAAGTTTTCTCCCTGCTTATTTAAGTAGATAGAAGTAGAGGTAGATAATGACTTTTGGCCACTTATTACTAAATCCATGCTACCATCTCCATCTGCATCACCCCAACTAATGGCGGCATTTGCATATTGAGGGATATTTTTATTTTGCGACAAAGTAAAGTTTCCAAAACCTCCTTGGTTTAAGTAAAATTTAGTTACAGGATTGGCCAGTGTATCTAAACCAGCCACTGTAACGTCTAATAAACCATCATTATTAATATCTACCAATTTAACATCACCGTCAGAAATATTATCTAATGGTACCCCACTAATATTGTAGATACTTCCATAAGAGAAATAGTTACCAAATTTGGCATTTTTAGTTTCCATGGTTTGGTTTCTAATAATTAATAATAGCGGTACATCCGTATTCACATTATTAACACTTTTTACAAAAGTTCCAATTTCAACTATATCCAAATCACCATCACCATCAATATCTCCCACATCAAATCGTGCATTTTTCATGGATATGCTATAATTGTTATTACAATTACAAACTGGATCCCACATATTGCTACTTAATTGATAGGTATATCCATTATTGTAATAGCCACCGCCGTAATTATTGTTACTAATTTTTGGATCCAATAAAGTATTTACACGAACACCTCCAATAGCGGCTGTTTTTCCGTTTTGCAAACCAGTACCAGCAAATACTAAATCTAAATCTCCATCCAAATCATAATCTATAAAACGAGCATCGGCATCATACATGTCTTGAATTGCCCCATTAAAATCATCCACTTTTGTAAAGTTACCTCTACCATCATTTTTATATAAATAAGAATGACCCACCCCTTGTGCATCTTGACCAGAAGTAAACATGTCTAGTGTACCATTATTATCATAGTCACCAAAAGCCATATTTGCTCTCTTTAATCCATCTACACTAGCAGGCGTGTTTACTTCAAAAACACCATGGTTATTAATTAGCGTTTGGAAGCCAACACCAGCACCTCCAGGTTGTCCAATCATAGCTATATCTAACCAACCATCATTGTTTAAATCGACCCACTTAATATCACCATAACGATAGGCCTTATTGGTTAGGTTTTGGTTTTCGAAAGTTGTTCCTGTGTTTTTGAAAACAGCAGTTACATTACCATTATCACTTTGTCCCAATACCGCTAAATCTAATAAACCATCATTGTTAAAATCACCCCATGAGAATCTAGCCCCATATAAACCTGGTATATTATGCTCTAATAATTTTAATGGATCTGTAGGAATAAATACTTTGTCAGCAAATGCAGAAGCCTGTCCTTCCTTATTCACCATCTGTACTTTTATGTAATATGGTTTTGTACTAGAAATTCCTAAATCATTAAACTCAATTGAATCTGGATAATTTCTTGCATAAGCACGGTCTAATACAATTGGTACAGTAGGCGTTAATTTTCTATAATTATAGGCGTTATTGATTCTTGCTGTAGAATAATTAGATAGGGTATCTACCATTAAATTAGCAAAAATATAAGGATCAACTGCATCAGCAGATGGAGTCCATTTAATTTTTACTTTATACCCACTATTAGTAGCAGTAAGATCAGTTGCAACATCAGGGGCAGTTCTAGCTTTACCTGTGTTTTCTTGCATCCATGTTCTCATCACATAATTATTCGTATTCCAAGAGTCCATACTACCATCTTGCTCTTGTACTGGTTCAAACCACATTAAATCCTTGGCACCATCTTGGTTTAAATCGAGCATTCTTAAATTAGTAATTGCCCAACTATTATTCGTTTGGAATGGAGCTGCACCTATTGGTGTCTTCTCGAAATCACCACGATGATTATTTAAATATGCAATGAAGCTGCCTGAATTGTCTATGGTTATTACATCAGGGTAACCGTCATTGTTCAAATCACCTACGGTGACTTTACCATCGTTGATGGCTCCAGTTACTTGCATTTCGGCACTCACAGCACCGAAAGTATTATCAAAATCGTATACTTTATAATTTCCTCCATTCATCCTTGTCAAAATTTGAACGGTACGGCTATTTTTAAAATCACCAAAATACAAGCCTGCCTGCCAGTCTATGTTAATACCAGTAATATAAAGGTAAAATTTACCATCTTTTTTATTGGATACAAAAACTACTAGTGGAGCTCCATTTGCACCTGATAAACCAATAATCCAAGGATTAGCACTAATACCAAAAATATCAGGTATACCATCATTGTTAATGTCTACTATTTTTACTATACGTATACTACTATTAATTTGTTGTATCGGATTCCAATTGTTTCCAAAATTCAAAGTAGGGTTTGGCTCCCATTTAACTTGGTTTAAACTTACAATAAGTTCCTCTTTCCCATCAAAATTTCCATCCATAAATTCTGCTGCAGATTCTACGTTCGAACCTTGATTAGTTTGATAATCTTGATATTGGAAAGTTCTTTGATCCCATTTATAAGCCAAATTAGTGGTCTGATCTTGCGCATTCACATTAGGGTTAAAGAAGCTTCTTGTAGGTGAAACAGTATCTAAAGTAAAGTTCAAATTGTTATTGGTCAAATAGGCAATA
>CANCKV010000326.1 GCA_947378615.1 Chitinophagaceae bacterium
TTCGCTACCCACCTCTATCCAACCCTTCGTACTGCGTGTATTGTGCGTGGGATGAACACCGTCAATAAAATAAATTACTTTATTTTTGGATACTTTAACCTGCCCAACCAATTCCATCAATTCTTTTACAAACTGTTCCTGCTTCTCTATGTTACACTCACATGGAACCTGTTTGGTTTGTTTGTAGGGAAATCCGATACGATGTAAAAGTTTAACTACTCCTTCTTGCGTATATCTCACGTTGAAGGTTGATTCGATGAACGAACAAATCTCTTTGCTTGTCGTATATAAACGACTTTTCAATTCCATTCTAAGTATTGCCATCTGACAACTGGTTAACAAACCCCAATAACCTTCATAACCAGTCTTAAGATACGCTCCCAGTCCCTTGTTTCTATATGCAGCTTCGTTATCTATAAACAGTACTTCCATCTATGCCTAAAACAGCTTCAATCTCTTCCACAGATTTACGCATCCAAAGCATCAGAATTAATGTAACACGGACGTAAACCAACCGGTCATCAGTATTTCGCTGATACCCTCGAAGTGCTGACACCTCCAATTCTGAAAGTTTTAAAATTTCCACATATATATAACGGATTAGTACCCTCATTTATTTTGAATAACACCAATTTTTCAAAAATATTTTTCGCAAACTATTTTACTTTGAGTATAATAAATGATAAGCTGACTGATAAGATAATATTTTCAAATATGGTGGAGTAGTAGAGTAAGGATTTTTGAAAAATACCACTCAATAAAAGTAGTCGGGCAAATATCAAAAAATACTGCATTATTTATTATACTTTAATCATTTGACAGTAACAAATGAGACCTTAAAAAATATTGCTAAGAATGATTCACTTAAATGATCATCCTTTCCTTGACAACTAATTCCTTTTTTACAAATGGCATTAACTATTATTAGGTTTGTCCTGAAATAGTTAATGCCAGTTGCTATCTTATCTGATTTGAACTTAGAATCCCATACAATTGTATGTTAAACATATTTCTTTATTGTCAATATCACATAAATGAAAATTAATGACTTTAGAAATAATGCTAGGGTTGATAAATAATCTTTTCTGTTTGTGTTTCTCCATTATCCAATTGTAGCTTTAATAAATAGACACCCTTTCTAAGATTAGGAGTCAAACAATTTTGGTTACTGCCTGCTTTAGTATTGTTAACAAGTATTATTTTGCCTGATTCATCACTGATAATCACTTTAGTCAAACCCATGCCATTAAAAAATATAGTATTATGAATAGGATTAGGATACACTAGAATCTTTCTTTTGGATACACCAATACTTATACAAGATACAGTCGAAAAGTCAGTCTGATTAGTTTTCTCAACTATTTTCAAACGATAGTAAATTGAAGGAATATTAACAGAATTGATACTGTCATTGTATGTATAATTATTTGAAGCGTTTGAGTATATAGTGGCAATTGTTGAGAAATTAGTTCCATCATAACTCTTTTGTAATTCAAAATTATTTATTTGAGATGCGTCAACTTTCCAACTGCATATAACTTTATTATTTTCTTTAATTGCTTTTAGCTTTACTTCTTTAATTGCTAAAGGAGGTGTTCTTGTCAATAAGTAAGTAATTACTGAGGATACAGGTAAAATATTTTGTTTTGCATTAAAAGCTCCTGCAAGAGCACAATTATAGGTGGAATTTGTAAGATAAATATCTCCTTTAGCAATTGAAAATCCAATTGGATTTAGGTTTACTTTAATTTGTCTACCACTATTATTCACTATAACAACTGCAATTTGCGATGAATCTGGACTTATAAATGCTGATGCAGCAATTAATGTATCAGAGGGTGTGATATCAATCATTTGCCATCCTGGCTTAATAAAATTAGAAAAGTTCTTTACCGCATAGTACTTTTTGGTAATTGTATAACCATTTTTGTTTCTCCACTTAGTTGTATCAGTTCCTGAGTCAAAATCAATCAATGAACTTCCATTGTTATTCCAAGCATAGGTCCACAATACATAACTTGATGCATGTTCAGTAAAGAGTGAATTATGAATTAATTGTGCTGTAAAGAACCAATTTCCTTCGCTATATTCTGTTTGAAAACGAGGCTTATTTGGAAAATACTGATTTAAATAACTAAGGTTTGGAATAAATTGATTCGCATAAGATGTATTCCCTCCAGTATAAAGATGGTGAGCAATTCCATAGCACTTCGACATATCCATTTTATTGGTATAATCAGTCGTATAGGGTGCATACCATCTATGTATTCCTATCAATTCAGGACCTATCATTTTGGGTACTTGAATCAGACTGTCCTTGTATTTAAAAATAGTATCATATACATTGCTGAATGCTGTGGCATAAGAAGCCACTTTTACATTCTTTTTTAAAGAATCATCATAAATTACCTGTTCTGTTGGTCTGAAAATACATGCATCATAACTCGCTGGCCAGTTTGGTTCATTTTGAATACTTAAGTACTTTACTGAAACGCCTCTTTTTTGAAACTGTAACAATGAGTTATACCACCATTTTGCATAAGGACCATAAACAAATTGCCCATTAACATTGGTATCTAATGAAGCTTGTGTGCCATAGTTACTTATATTATGATTGCTTTTGTATGCAGGCGGGGGACTCCATGCTGATACCATCAAGTCGGTTGGTGTTCTTTTATTTGCTTCTAATGCAATACTTGTTTCTGCATCTAAATAGGTGTTTTTCCCACCATTTTCGTTTATATATTGGTTACAAACCCGCAATATGGTAGTTCCCAAATCTTTAAAAAGATAATCATAAATTTTTTGTTTGTTAGGATGTGCAACAAGTGCAGGGGCAGTATAATACATGGCACCTCCAAATCCTTCTATGACTTGATACCGTTTATTTACATCAATGGTGAGTGTGTCGGTTTGTGAGAAAGCATGATAGGATTGCCCCATTAATAAAACCAAAACAAGAATGATCTTGTACATATTACTTAATTTAAAATTATATTATCTAATAATTAATTTCATGGATTTGCTAAACCCATTCCCAACGACTTCAACTATGTAAACTCCAACAGGAAGTTTTTTTATAGAAATTGGATAAATATATTGACAAGGAATAATGAATAAATTACTAGTTGAAATAGTATTACCTGTTGTGCTTTTTATAGAAACTAAAACATTTTTAGTAATAATTTCAGGCAAAACAAGGTTAAAAGTTGAAGATGCAGGGTTAGGGTATAACGATATTTTATTAGCAATGGAATTTGATATTTTCACTAATTTGGTATCAAGATACTTTACACTTCCATCATCTTCATAAATGACTAACCTATAATAATTATTTCCAACAATTGGGTGTTCATCAATTACATGATAAACATAGTCTAAACTATCCGATGCCAAAACAGGCTGAACTAATTTAAAATTAACCCCATCAGTTGATGATTGTATTTCATAATGTTCCACTTTTTCGGAATTAGCTACTTTCCAATCAATACTTACCTTATCATAAGTAATAATGGAAACATTATAATTTATTAATTGAACAGGCAGAGGAAATGGAACTAAGGCAGTAGCCTCATTTGAGTTGTCACTTGTGTAAAATGGATTAACTGCTACAATGATATAATAGTAATTAACGCCTGATTTTAGTCCTGTTGTATCTGTGTAGGTAGTACCAGTAAGCCCAGTTATAATTGTTTGATACCCGCTCCCTTTTGTCGTAGATCGTTTAATTGTATAGGTCATAAATCTGAGAGAAGCAAGCCACTTAAGGGTAACTTTTTTATAGACAGCTGTAGCAGTAAGATTTCCTGGAATAGTAGGAATTCTATTATCAGCGGGGATGGCAATAAAATTGGCTCTTTGTGCTGCGACTGTTTTACTAGCTTTTAGAAAAACATTTTTAACCGCATTATAAACAACAGGCTTTGCCTGATGCATACTATCCCAAATCAAACAACCACAATCGCTACCCATCCATGAAGCAGAATCATCTATACCCCATGTTATAAAAGAAGTTGCATTCCAATTAGAAGCGACACCATTTGCTAATGTTGTCCAGGTTGCAGGATCAGCTGAAGAATGCATGATATCTGTTTCTGTTAAAGAAACCCTTAATCCTAACGCACCAAGACGCTTAATATTTGAATTAAAAAGGGTCGCATTGGCACTATTGCCGATATGACATTCCATCCCTACTCCGTGAATTGGAATCCCCCTCGCAATTAAACCTTTGACAAAAGTATATATTGAATCAGATTTTGCTTTCTCCCAACTACCAAAATATTCACCACTATAATCATTCAAATAGAGGTAGGCACTCGGGTCTGCCCGATGAGCCCAAACAAATGCAGAGTCAATGTAATCATTACCAATAATCTGTTGGTAAAAGGTGTGCTTCAAAGGCGATTCTCCCACAGTAAATGAATCCATTATTGTTTCGTTTACAACATCCCACTCTAATATTCTTCCTTTGAAATGCCCTACCACACTATCTATATGCCTTTTGACTATGGCCATCAACTCCGCCCGAGAAAATTTATTGGTACTATTTGGGTTTGTCCTTGCATAAAGCCAACCGGGAGTCGGTATATGGTAAACTAATACATGTCCTTTTGATTTCATATTATTAGCCTTTGCAAAATTCATAATCGTATCAGCTAACGTAAAATCAAAAACTCCTTGTCTTGGTTCGCAATTGCTCATTTTAAGTGCGTTCTCCGTATTCGTCATATTGAATTCGGAAACTAATGTATCTCTAAACCATTGTGTTCCTTTTTTGAAACGAGACTCTATT
>CANCKV010000327.1 GCA_947378615.1 Chitinophagaceae bacterium
TAAATATCGAAAAATTAATAAAATTTGTTAATAATAAGGAGACTATACCTTTCAATTCAATCGTAAATAGAAATCAATTTACTAAATTTTATTTTTTCCATTCAAAGCTATCTCAACACCCCTATTTTTGCGAATAATTAAAAATGCGGTTCTACATGAATCTTAAAACTCTTTTGGCACTTCCATTTGCTAGACATATTTATAATAAAACAATAAAGGATTCATCTACTGCATTGCAAAATCAAGAGCTGATTCTTAAAGATTTATTACAAACTGTTAATAAAACCGTTTTTGGGGCGGATCATCATTTATGCGATGTTAAAAATTATGAAGAATTTAAGCAAGCTGTCCCTATTAGGGATTATGAACTTTTCAAATCATATATACAATTAATCAAGGAAGGAAAGGAAAATGTTTTGTGGAAAGGAAAACCAATTTACTTGGCAAAGACTTCAGGCACGACTAGTGGCGTAAAATATATTCCTATTACCAATGATTCCATATCGAACCACATCAATTCAGCTAGAAATGCATTGCTTTGTTATTTGGCTGAAACCGGGAATACGCAGTTTGTAAAAGGGAAAATGATTTTTTTGAGTGGTTCTCCCGAATTGGAAAGAATTGCAGATATCCCTACTGGAAGATTGAGTGGCATTGTTAATCATCATATTCCTAAGTATTTACGAACTAATCAATTACCAAGTTATGAAACTAATTGTATTTCGGATTGGGAAACAAAACTAGACAAGATTGTAGATGAGACCTTGAATCAGAATATGACATTGATAAGTGGGATTCCACCTTGGGTTCAAATGTATTTTGATAGGTTACACCAAAGAAGTGGGAAAAAAGTAGCTGAATTATTTCCTGATTTTAATTTATTGGTACAGGGTGGGGTTAATTTTGAGCCTTACAAAGCAAAACTTTTTGAAAGCATAGGAAAAAAAGTGGATACCATCGAATTATTCCCTGCTAGTGAAGGTTTTTTTGCATTCCAAGATAGCCAAAAAAATGAAGGTTTATTGTTGAATACAAACAGTGGAATTTATTTTGAATTTATACCAGCTAGTGAAATTTTTACTGAAAATCCTTCCCGACTATCATTGAAAGATGTTAAGATTGGAGAAAATTATGCACTAATTATTAATAGTAATGCAGGATTGTGGGGATACAATATTGGAGACACCGTTAAATTTGTTAGCTTAAATCCTTATCGAATAATTGTTTCAGGAAGAATAAAGCATTTTATTTCTGCTTTTGGAGAACATGTCATTGGAGAAGAAGTTGAATTTGCCTTATTAAAAGCAGCTGAGGAAGAAAATGTAAAGATTACAGAATTTACGGTGGCACCGTTTGTACAACAAGGCAAAGGAAAAAGCTATCATGAATGGTTCATTGAATTTGAAAACCTTCCTCATAATATGGAAGTTTTTACGCAAAAAATTGATAACAACCTTAGAAAAAAGAATGTTTATTACGATGACTTAATTGCAGGGAATATATTGCAGACTCTTCGTATAAATGTTATAAGAAAAAATGGTTTTATTGATTATATGAAGAGTATTGATAGACTTGGCGGACAAAATAAAGTACCAAGATTGAGTAATGACAGAACCTTTGCGGAAGAGTTAAAACCATTTACTATTAGTAATTAAGACTTCTTTAATTATATTGCACCCCTCATGATAAAACGTATCGCTATTTTTGGTTCAACAGGTTCTATTGGCACTCAGACTTTAGAGGTCATTGCAGCTCATTTAGATAAATTTTCTGTAGAAATATTAACTGCTCATCATAACCATGAATTACTTATTGAACAAAGTATTCAGTTCAATCCAAATTGTGTGGTAATTGTTGACGAATCAAAATATTTACTGGTTAAAGAAGCCCTTTCAAAAACTGATATAAAAGTTTTTGCAGGTGAAAAAGCATTAGAGGAAGTTGCAGGCCTTGATTGCTATGATATGATGTTAGCTGCAATTGTTGGATTTGCAGGCTTAAAGCCTACGCTTAAAGCCATTGAAAGTGGCAAACCTATTGCCCTAGCAAATAAGGAAACTTTAGTAGTGGCAGGCGAATTGGTAATGGAAAAAGCGATTGAGAAGCGTGTTCCTGTAATTCCTGTAGATAGTGAACATTCTGCAATTTTTCAATGTCTAATAGGGGAAGGTAGAAATAGCATTGAGAAGATAATACTCACCGCAAGTGGTGGTCCATTTTTAGGAAGAAAACCCAACTATCTTGTAAATGTTAAGAAAGAGCACGCACTTCAGCATCCAAATTGGGATATGGGTGCAAAAATTTCTATTGATTCAGCAACTCTGATGAATAAAGGATTGGAAATGATTGAAGCTAAATGGTTATTTAATCTTCATCCCGATCAAATTCAAGTTGTCATTCATCCTCAAAGTATCATTCATAGTATGGTACAATTTGCAGATGGCAGCATTAAATCACAGATGGGATTACCTGATATGAGGTTGCCAATTCAATATGCTTTAAGTTTTCCTCAAAGAATTCCTTCGTCATTTCCTAGGTATGATTTCAAAAAGCCGCACACACTTACTTTCGAAGAGCCTGATATTAGAACATTTAGAAATCTTGCATTGGCAATTGAGGCTTTAAAAAAGGGGGGAAATTGGCCATGTATATTGAATGCAGCAAACGAAATAGCAGTTTACGCTTTTTTAAGAAATAGAATCGGATTTTTAGATATGACTGCTGTAGTTGAAGAGACATTAACAAAAATCCCCTTTATTGAGAAGCCAACATTAGAAGAATATTTCGATACGGATGGTGCAGCAAGAACTTATACTGCTTCAATAATAAGAATGTAAGTTCAATTTAATAATATGAGGGTCGGAGTTGACTTTCATTTCAATAATTTTTTTTAAAATGCCTGATAAATATTAAAGGCATTTAGGTATCTTTCTGATATAATTCAGAAAGTCTAGAATTTAAAATATGACTTTATTAGCAATTGATTTAAGTAGTGTAGCTGTAAAAACAGGACAATTCATTTTATCCTTTTCCATTCTCGTAGTCTTACATGAATTAGGACATTTTATTCCCGCAAAGTTATTTAAGTGCAGAGTGGAGAAATTTTATCTTTTCTTCAATCCTTGGTTTAGTTTATGGAAAGTTCAAAAAGGTGAGACAGAATACGGAATTGGCTGGATTCCATTTGGCGGTTTCGTAAAAATCGCAGGTATGATTGACGAGAGCATGGATAAGGAACAACTGAAACTTCCTCCTCAAGATTTTGAATTCAGAAGTAAACCCGCATGGCAACGTTTAATTATTATGACAGGGGGGGTGATAGTAAATATTATTCTTGCAATAGTCATATTTATTGGCATAACCTCTTATTGGGGAGAAGAATACTTGCCTGCCAAGAATTTGACCTATGGAATTGCGACTGATAGTCTTGCGAAAAGTATCGGTTTGAAAGATGGAGATAATGTGGTATCAATTGATCGGGTAATTGTAGAAAACTTTCAAACAATACCTGCCGAGATTGTATTAAAGGAAGCAAAATCATTACAAATTCTTAGGGGCAAAGAAAAAATGGATATTTCTATACCGCCTACAATCATGAAAGAATTAGTTAAGCATAATAAAACCATGCAATCTTTTATTGACGTAAGGTATCCGGCAGTTGTAGATTCAGTGTTGAAAAGTGCTGTTTTTACAGAGGGTACTTTGCTAAAGGGAGATACTTTAATTGGAATTAATAGCAATTACTTTGGATACTTTCATGAATTGGTGGAATTGCGTCAGAAATATAAAGATTCGATAGTTACAGTTTCTGCATTGAGAGGAAAAGATACGGTAAGAATTAGGGCATTAATGAAAGATGGAATGATTGGTTTGAGTATGGAATTGCCAAATAAGATGTTTACAACTGTTGTCAAAAAGTATTCTTTTTTTGAATCAATTCCTGTTGGTACAAAAAGATGTAAAGAAACACTTGATCGCTACTTGATTGGTCTAAAGCAAATTTTCACTGGAAAAGTAAATGCAAATGATAGTCTTGGTAGTGTAATAAGTATAGGCAACACATTTCCTAGCATTTGGGATTGGGAACGTTTTTGGACTCTTACAGGTATATTCTCAATTATTCTTGCTTTCATGAATATTCTACCTATTCCTGCTTTAGATGGAGGTCATGCATTATTTACCTTATTCGAGATGATAACAGGAAAGAAACCTAGTGATAAATTTATGGAATATGCACAAATCGTAGGAATGGTATTATTATTAAGCTTAATGGCCTACGCACTAGGATTGGATTTTTGGAGACTAATAAAATAATTAGTGCAAATTATTGTTCAATGGACATAAAAAAAGACTTGTAAAATTACAAGTCTTTTTTTATGTCCATTTTAGGAACTAATGTCATTATCATAGCTGCCAAACAGGCTATAATCAAAAGAAACAAAGAAGGCAATTTTTGAGGACATTCACCAAAGAAGCAAGTGGTTACGAGTAAATAATTACGCATACTCCAAGAAAAATTAATAGCTCCTACAAATAAATTAGTCCTTTTGGCCCAGACCTCAGGGACATTGAACAATAATATCATGATTACGGATAAAATCAAATGCAACAATCCAGGTTTTCCAAAATTTGTACCATTCGCATTCATGCCACAGATAGTAAGGTTTTTCTCTGCTATATAACTCCAAGGCAAAAAACACAAAAAAATAATTAACACTGCGATAACCGTACCTAATAATTGAGAATGCTTCAAACTAACCTGTTTTAAATTTTAATTGATTTAAC
>CANCKV010000328.1 GCA_947378615.1 Chitinophagaceae bacterium
TCCCATAGGCTTGAAGGATAGTTTTGAAGAATAATTGTTTGCAATAGTTTGCCAATATTCTCTGCTTCGTTGCGGGCAGGTATGATAATAGAAAATGAATTAGTCGGTGTAAAGTTTTGTTGAGGAACAAATTGTTTGAGTTTGATAAACCAATGCCGATACATCAGCATTACCACTGCATATAAACAAAACAATAGGCTTGTCAATACTATTATAAAAACCATAAATTAGTGATTAGTTGTTAGTGGTTAGTGATTAGTTGTTAGTGATTAGTTGTTAGTCTTTTGAGAAAATTAATAGATAAACTACTCGCTACTCACTAACAACTAATCACTAACAACTAATCACTAACCACTAACTACTATTTAACTTCTTGCATTTCAATTAACTTTCTATAAAAACCACCCAATTCAAGTAATTGTTCATGACTACCACGTTCTACAATCGTACCTTTTTGTAACACTATAATTTCGTCTGCGTGCCTAATCGTACTCAATCGATGTGCAATTACAATACTTGTTCTATTTTTCATCATATTATTAATAGCATCCTGTACCAATCTTTCACTTTCTGTATCGAGTGAGGATGTCGCTTCATCCAAAATTAGAATAGGTGAGTTTTTGAGTACTGCCCTCGCAATTGTCAATCGTTGACGTTCTCCTCCACTTAGTTTAGTTCCTCTATCACCAATATTTGTCTCAAATCCATCTTCTTTTTGTTTAATAAAATTAAATGCATTTGAGACTGTAGCAGCTTCTTCTATTTCTTCTTTAGTTGCATTTTGTTTTCCTAATAAGATATTATTGGCTATTGTGTCGTTGAATAAGATAGGGTCTTGCGTGACCACACTAATTTGATTTCTGACACTCTCAACTGAATAATCCTTGATATTGATGCCGTCTATCAGTAATTCGCCATTTGTCACATCATGAAAACGAGGAACCAAATCGGCAAGGGTACTTTTCCCTGCACCACTGCTGCCTACAAGAGCAACTGTTTTTCCTTTTTCAATTTTTAAGTTGATATTATTAAGGATGATGGTATCATTATATCCAAATGAAACATTCCTAAATTCAATCGTGCTTTGGAATTCTCCTAAAACAATAGGATCAGGTTTGTCAATAATTGTATTTGTAGTTTGTAGTACTTCTTCAACTCTCCTGAGTGCTGCGGTCCCTCTTTGCATATTGTAAAAAGCAGTACTCAAGCTCTTAGAAGGATTGATGATTTGGCTAAAAATAGCTATGTACATAATAAATGCTGAACCGTTAAGTCCAAAACTTCTATTTTCTAAAATCAATTGACCACCAAACCAAAGGATGATGCAAAGTACGATTACACCTAATACCTCACTTACAGGACTAGCCAAATCACGTTTGAAATTCATTTTGTTTCGTACCCTGAATAAATCTTCATTGATAGTCACAAATTTGTTTTGAATAAATTTCTCTGCAGTAAATGACTTGATAATTCTCATTCCAGATAAGGTCTCCTCAATAATACTTAATCCTTCTGCACTTTTTTCGGCAGCGATATTACTTTGCTTTTTCAAACTTCTACTAATCCTTCCAATGATAAATCCTGCAACAGGTAATAATACTAGTAATACCAACGACAATTCAGGGCTTAAGAATATCAATGTTCCGAGAAAGAAAAGGATGTTCACAGGCTCCTTAATCAACCCGTCCATAGTGTTAGAAATTGCTCCTTCCAATTCGGACATATCGTTTGTCATACGGCTCATTAAATCGCCTTTGCGCTGTTCGGAAAAATAGCCTATGGGAAGGGTCAATATTTTATCGTAGAGATTGTTTTTTAATTGCATCAACATCCCATTCCGCATCGGACTCATGACATAATAACTCATGTAAACTGATGCGTTTTTCAACATGATAGCGAATGTAATGAAGATACAAACCATTGCTAAGGCAAATATTTTACTATGAGCAATAATAATTTGACATAAATAATATTGAAGCGTACTAATTACAGAGGCAGAAGTGAAATCAAGGGTAGGCTTTACAGTAACTAATTTATTGCCATCGAATATGATTTCCAAAAATGGGAATAACATCGCAAGTGAGATAACACTAAATACCACAGAAAATAGGATAAAACAAAAGTATAAAACAATATTTCGTTTGTATGGAGCGAGGTATTTTAATAATCCAAGGTAATTTTTCATGTAATTCTTTCTGTTCTAAATTTAAAAGTCAATTGATAGGATAAAAATCATACCAATCCTAAAAAGCCGCTAAGGTAAAGATTAAGTCATGGTATCTCTTAAAATTATTCTGAATGGTAAAATAGTATGGTTAGCATGTCTAACAAATTGCAATAAATGGAAATGAAATCGTCTATTTCATCAGCTTAATTCTTTTAAATGATTGTATTGTTTTTACTTTCTCAACAATCCGCTAATTGCTAGGATACTTCAACGTAGAGTCTGCATTTTAGGTCAAATATCCCCATTTGTGGAAAAAAGCTGCAGTTTCTAAAGATTAAATGATAAGTTTTTAGACATTTATTTGAATTTTTTTTGCAGTTATTAAAATAATTACTATTCTTGTAGTAGAATTGACTATTTGACTATTGTAATACCGTGTATATATTGTGTCGTAAGATTTGCTTAGCTAATAATTTCAATATTTAAAAAAAAGTATTACCCTTAATTTACTTACTTAACAATTAATTATGTTACATACAATTTTACATTTTTCTAAGCGAGTGCTCGCTTTACTTTTTTTCACGTTTATTCTCTCTTTAAATTCCCGTGCTCAAATAACTGTTAATGGAAGTGTTCCTGCTAGTGGGGATCAATTCGGTGTTTGTCAACACAATAATAGTTTTGTATTCGCAGCTGCATACCCTGCAAGTGTAGTCTCATATTTATGGGACTTTGGTGATGGTACCACAAGTACTTCATCTGCACCGACTCACTCTTATACTAATGCTGGTATTTACAAAGTAGAATTATATGCTACAGGAAGTACAAGTGTTACAGAATACAACCAAACTGTATATGTTTATCCCACTCCAACTGTTTCATTCGATGTAATCAAGGCTACTAGTAATGGAAATGCATATACTTTTATCAGTACTTCATCTGTAACTTCTGGATTAATTTCCAATTATTATTGGAGTTTTGGTGATGGTTCTGGAGATATTATTAGCAATCCCAATAAAATATATGCTGCTGCAGGTAATTATTCTATTCAATTGATTGTAAAATCTGATCAAGGGTGTATGGATAGCACTATTCAATCTGCTGTAATTGATTTGACAGGAAGTGTAGTTCATAGTGCTTTTAGCGTAAATGCTTCTTCACAATGTATTAATTCAAATAATTTTTCATTTACAAATACTTCAGATCAAGGTAATAGTGAATCTTATACTTGGGATTTTGGTGATGGAAATTCTAGCAATAGTTACTCTACATCGCATGTTTATGCAACAGCAGGAAGCTACACAGTGGTTTTAAAAGTGAAAAGAGGCTCAGACAGTTCTTTGGCAGTACAATATATAAATGTGGATGCAAAACCCGTTGCCAATTTTAATTCAACTGTTCAAGGACTTACTATTGCGGCCGAGTCAGCCTCTTCAATTACTTCCGGAAGTATTGCCACTTATAATTGGGACTTTGGTGATAATTCTACTGCTCAGCAACAAAGTATTCAACACACTTATGCATCTACCGGTAATTATTCTATTAAGTTGGTGGTGGCATCACAGTCTGGTTGCTTGGATAGTATCACTCATTCTGTATCATTGGCATTACCTGTTTCTGCAGATGTGGCTTCTTTTACAACGAATACACCGATGTGTTTATACCAAAATTCATTTCAATTCACAAATACTTCTGTAATTAACGGTACAGGTGCATCCTATGCTTGGGATTTTGGAGATGGCAGCACTGATATCACAGTTGCTCCTTTACATAGTTTTCTTGCTGCAGGCGATTATACCGTTAGCTTGACGATAACTTCAACTGCAGGTACTGCAACTACAAGTCAGGTAGTAAGAGTTTATCCTCAGCCTCAAGTTTCTTTTGGAATCACACACAGCAATACGGATTATTCGTTTACAAACAATACTTCAATTGCTAGTGGTAGCATTGCTTCTTATAGTTGGACTTCTACATCAGGAAACACTGGAAGTGGTAACAACTTTAATGAAACTGTTGCACCGGGATCATATTCAGTCAAGCTAGTTGCGGTTTCTGATAATGGTTGTTCGGATAGTGTAACCAATAATTATTCTTTGAGTGCATCTTTGAGCGCCTCATTCTCCATAAATGGACAACTTGCTACATGCTATACCAATTCAAATACGTATAGTTTTGTAAATACTTCCACTACAGGTCAAGGAATCAATTATTCATGGGATTTTGGTGATGGTAATACCGATAATCAATTCCAACCAACCCATCAATATGCAGGTTATGGAACTTACATAGTGAAATTGACGGTTTCAAATGCAACAGAATCTATTTCTGCTACACAAACTATCGATTTATACCCTCTACCTACTGCTTCTTATATCTTATATTTAGATACAAGATTAACAGATGTTTCCCATGAAGTAAAACTGTGCTTTACTCCAGGTATTGATTTCTCTTACATGAGTAGTTCTACTTTGGCAAAAGGAAAGATGCATTATCAATGGAGTTTTGCAACGAATGCCATTCATTTTAGAGATGGTGATAGTGTTGATTACATCAATCCTAGGGTAGTTTGGGATACAGCAGGTACCTATCCAGTTAAATTA
>CANCKV010000329.1 GCA_947378615.1 Chitinophagaceae bacterium
AACATCGTGAGTTTATTGCTCATACAGGATATGTTGGTAAAAAAAGATTAACAGTAATTTCTACGGGAATTGGTCCCGATAATATTGATATTGTCCTAAATGAACTAGATGCGTTAGCAAATATTGATTTGAAAGAAAGGACTATCAAACCAAATCTTACACAATTAACTATTATTAGACTAGGAACATCAGGTTCGTTACAAAGTGATATCCCTGTTGATAGTTTTGTAGCAGGTACACATGGGTTAGGTCTCGATAACTTATTACATTATTATAAAATTGAGAATAACTCAGAAGAAAGTGAATTGATTCAGCATTTCATGAATCATACCCAATTAAATGGAGGTGCTATCATTCCTTATATCTCTAGTGCAAGCCCAGGATTATTAAAGCATTTTGTAGATAAAGTCCATCAAGGTATCACAGTAACATGTCCAGGTTTTTATGGTCCACAGGGGAGGATATTGAGAATGCCTTTGTCTAATCCACAATTAATAGAACAATTAACTAGTTTTAGATTTGGAAATAGGTTTATCAGCAACTTTGAAATGGAAACGAGTGCTATTTATGGTTTGTGCAAGATTTTAGGTCATCAATGCCTCAGCGTAAATGTAATTGTTGCCAATAGGGTTGCAAAGGAGTTTAGTAAGGATGGTCAGTTAGCTGTTGAAAATCTGATAAAGACAGCCTTGCCAATTATTGAAAACATATAATCCAAGTAAATTCAGGAACGAAATCTCATAATTTTTCAGATGCTAATTACTATTTCAAAATATCAGGGAACAGGCAATGATTTCATAATCATTGATAATAGGGACAACACAATTGAACTTAGTACAGAAAATGTAAAACATCTTTGTGATAGAAAGTTTGGAATTGGTGCAGATGGTTTAATGCTATTAAATTCTAGGCAACAATATGATTTTGAAATGAAATACTATAATGCGGATGGTGCTGAAGGTACGATGTGTGGAAATGGTGGAAGGTGTCTAACTCAATTTGCTTACGATAAAGGAATTAAGAAGGAAAAATACTTATTCATAGCAATTGATGGAGAACATGAGGCACTTTTTAATGAAGGATGGGTGCATCTGAAAATGAAAGATGTTTCTCTAATTGAAGAATATCAGGGAGGTTTCCTATTAAATACCGGAAGTCCACATTATGTGAAACCTGTTCCTGATGTAATGAACGAAGATATAGTTTCAAAAGGTCGAGAATTGAGATATAGTGATGAATTTATGCCAGATGGTGTAAATGTAAATTTTGTTGAAAATCCTGAAGAAGGTAAAATAATTGTGCGTACTTATGAGAGGGGAGTAGAGGATGAGACATTGAGTTGTGGTACAGGTGTAACAGCGAGTGCAATTGTTTTTTCTCGAGAAGGGACGGGATATAATAGCATTGAAGTTGCTACTTTAGGTGGTAATCTTGCTGTTGAATTCAATAAAAATGAATTAGGTAATTTTGAAGATATTTGGCTCTGTGGTCCTGCAACTTTTGTGTTTGAAGGTAAAATTTCAATAGATTAATTGGATATATTAAATTGTTTTGGGCATTCAAATTCCACATTACTAAATGCTGTAATTGGATAATTTCTAATACTCCCTTCGCTTCCAACGTACAGAATCTAACAAACAAAGGTTCAGGATTTGACAAACAAAGGTTTAGGACTAGCATTTCAAGTGTCATGAATTTGCACACAAAGCTTAATTTTAGCTTGCAAAGTATCAGAACTAACACTCAAAGGTTCAATCCGAGCATGTCAAGCCTCAGAATATGGCTCACAAAGGTTAATATTAGCTCACAAAGTATCAGGACTAGCACTCAAAGGTTCAATCCGAGCATGTCAAGCCTCAGAATATGGCTCACAAAGGTTAATATTAGCTCACAAAGTATCAGGACTAGCACTCAAAGGTTGAATCCGAGCATGTCAAGTCCCAGGATGTGCCTCCCAAAGGTCAATATTAGGACACAAAGTATCAGGACTAGCACTCAAAGGTTGAATCCGAGCCTACAAAGACTCAGAACTAACATTCAAGTTTAAAAAAAATGATTAAAAATTATAAGAATTCAAGAGCAATTAAAACAATACAATAGCAAACAAACGCAATTTTGATTAATTTGGAACAATTAAGAGTATAGTATCTCTCCCTTTTTATTAACCAATAGTTTATTACTTGATGTATATAATTGTTTTTTTTAACAAAATGCAAGTTCATAATTATTTATTTGTATTTTGCATTTTAAATTAGGTATATATATAATGATTGTATTTCAAATTAATGTTAAGACAGTTATGAAAATTTTAATCAAAAAATCCCAAATATGAAAGACAACCAAGCAACCACAATTCCGCATAATATTTTGTCATATTACCAAAAAATTGAGGAAGGTCATAATAGGAATCTGCAGGTTTATCAATCACTTTTTGATCATAATCCAGAAGCTGTATTTTCACTTGATTTAAATGGGAATTATACGAGCGCAAATAAAGTAATGGCTCGAAAGGCAGAGTATGAAATAGAAGATATTTTAAAATTAAATTTTAAGGACTTAATTATTTCTGAAGAAATTGAAAAAATTAAAACCTTTTTTGAAGAAGCTAAAAGTGGGGGCATCCCAGAATTTGAAACTAGGATAAAAACTGCGAAAGGAAATATCCTTGATGTGTTTGTAAAAGCCTTACCTATTATTGTTGATGGAAACATTGTTGGTATTTATTGTATTGCTTCTGATATTACTCAAAAACTAATTAAAGATCAAGAAGTAAAAGAATTATTAGATAATCTTGCGAAAGCTTATGTAGAAAAGGATAATATATTAGAAAGTATTACGGAAGGTTTTTTTGCAATCGATAGCGCTTGGAATTTTGTTTATTGTAATAGAGTTCTTGAACGTATTTGGGGAATAGAAAAAAAACAAATAATTGGTAAAAACTTTTGGGACTTCATTGATTTAGCAAATGCTCCACTTATTTTGATGGAATTTAAAAAAGCATTTGAAAAGAAAGTCAGGGTTAATTTTGAAATGTATTATTCCGTTTTAAATGTTTGGCTCGATATTACAGCCTATCCTAATGACAATGGATTATCAAGTATTGTAAAAGTTGTTAACGAAGAAAAGCGAGTCGAACGTCTATTTACCCTAGAAAAAGATGCACTCGAAAAAAATACTAAAATAAATGCTTCTGCAGATAGTATCGTTGAATTCTTAATTGATGGATTGCAAAAAATTCATCCAGATATGACCTGTAGTATCTTGCATGTTCGAAACAATATCTTATATAATTGGTATGCTCCAGGATTGCCAAAAGAATATTGTAATCTCATTGAAGGGCTACCAATTGGATTGAATCAAGGGTCGTGTGGTACAGCAGCATTTTTGAAAGAAGTTGTCATTGTAGATGATATTAGTAGTAATTCTTATTGGGAGAAATATAAATATCTAGCTGAGAATTTTGGATTCAAGGCATGTTGGTCTCTTCCTTTATTAACAAAAGAAAAAGAAGTGTTTGCAACATTTGCTATTTACTATAAAAATGTAAAAAAGCCTTCTGTAGGAGAGTTAAATAGTGTAGAAAAAGTAAGAAACTTACTTACAAATATTATCATTAATAAACAAGCAGAAGAGCAGATAAGAATAAGTAAAGAGCGATATGATATTGTGGCAAGAGCCACAAATGATGCAATATGGGATTGCGATTTGAAGACAAAAGAGGTGATTTGGAATAATGGTATTACTTCAATTTTTGGATATTCTAGAGAAAAAGTGGGTCATACGATTGAATGGGGTTGGGAAAAAGTTCATCCTGATGATAAAAGTAGGGTATTAGACAAATTGATATTACATATAGAAGGAAAAGGTAACACATTTAGTGATGAGTTTAGATGTATCTGTGCTGATGGAACTTTTAAATATGTTCAAAATAAAGTATTTATACTTATAGATGAAAATACAAAAAGAGCTACTCGATTGATTGGTGCATTACAAGATGTTACAGCTCAAAAAAATACTGAATTACAATTAAGGGAACTAAATCAAACCTTAAATGAAAGAGCAGAACAGCTAGCTATATCAAATACTGAGCTTGAAAGATTTGCTTATGTAGCCTCCCATGATTTACAAGAACCCTTACGCACAATTACTAGTTTCTTGCAGCTATTTAAAAGAAAGTATGCAGGCGCTATTGATTCTACGGCTGATAATTATATAACTTTTGCTGTTGATGGAGCTGAAAGGATGAAGCAACTCATTATGGATATGCTTGAATATTCTCGGGTAAATACACAATTAAAGTTGAATGAAGAAGTAGAAATGCAACAAGTAGTAAAAGATGTAATATTCAATTTTTCCAGTAAAATCAGATTGACAGATGCTAAAATAGAAGTGATTGGTGAAATGCCAAGAATATTTGCAGTTAGAACACAAATGTTGCAATTATTTCAAAATTTAATTGGTAATGCGATTAAGTACCAAAAATCAGGAGAGAATCCCCATATTATGATAAGTTGTACTGAAAATCCACAAGAATGGGAATTTGCTATAAAAGATGAAGGTATAGGGATTGAAGAAAAGTTTTATGACAAGATATTTATTATTTTTCAAAGATTGCATACAAAAACTCAGTTTTCAGGAACAGGAATTGGGTTGGCAATATGCAAAAAGATAATTGAAAAACATAATGGAAGAATTTGGGTTAAATCCGAAATAGGAAAAGGAAGTACTTTTTATTTTACAATTCCCAAAAAAATCGATAT
>CANCKV010000330.1 GCA_947378615.1 Chitinophagaceae bacterium
CTGAAGATGAGAATGATGCAGCAATGAAGGAAATATTGGCAGAAGCAGGTTTTCCTCTTTCTTTTAGTGATGCTGTGATGGAAGAAGCAAATCGCCTTCCAGACGTAATTAGTAGTGCAGAGATTAAGAAAAGAAGAGATTGTAGGGACATACTTACTTTCACGATTGACCCTGTTGATGCAAAAGATTTCGATGATGCCCTTTCGTTTCGTAAACTCAAGAATGGTAACTTTGAAATTGGGGTACACATTGCAGATGTAAGTCATTTTGTGGAACCCGATACTGCATTAGATGAAGAAGCCTATAAAAGGTCAACCTCTGTTTATTTACCTGATAGGGTAAATCCTATGTTGCCCGAAAGAATCTCAAATGAGTTATGTTCTCTTCGACCAAATGAGGATAAATGTACATTCTCCGCTATCTTTCAATTGACTCCTTTGGGAGAAATTAAGCAATATTGGTTGGGAAAGACTATCATTCAATCAAAATTTAGATTTGCTTATGAAGATGTTCAACAAATAATTGACACAAAAGAAGGGAATTGTAAGGAAGAGATTTTGATATTGAATTCTATTGCTCAACAACTTAGAAAAGATAGGTTTAAGAAAGGAGCAATCAATTTTTCTTCTACAGAAGTAAGATTTACTTTAGATGAAAAGGGAAAACCAATTGGAATAACGGTTAAGGAAAGTAAGGAATCGCATCAATTGATTGAGGAGTTTATGTTATTGGCTAATAAGACGGTGGCAGAAAATGTATTCAAGATAGAAGTGAATCATAAGCCTATTCCTTTCCCATATCGGATTCATGATCAACCTGACGAAAAGAAATTGCAACCGTTTATTGAGTATGCAAAAAGGTATGGTCATCAATTTAATACTTCTAGTCCAGCAAAAATATCGGAGAGTTTTAATCAGATGTTAGCAGATGTGCATGGTAAACCTGAACAACATGTATTAGAACAATTAGGTATCAGAACAATGGCAAAAGCTGCTTATGCTACAAAGGATATAGGACATTATGGACTTGCTTTTGAACATTATTGTCACTTTACCTCACCAATTAGGCGTTATCCCGATGTATTAGTACATCGAGTACTTGAGAGTGTTTTGGCAGGAAAGCCAATCATCGACAAGAAGATGGAAGAAAAGTGCAAGCAAACAAGTGAAAGGGAGCGTGCTGCGATGGAATGTGAGCGAGCAGGCAATAAATACAAGCAGGTAGAGTTTATGAAGTCTTATGTGGGTCAAGACTTTGAGGGAATCATCAGTGGTGTGGCTGGATTTGGTTTCTTTGTTGAGACTGTAGAACACAAATGCGAGGGGATGGTTAGTATTATTAGCCTGAGCGATGTAGATGATTTCTATCTAGTTGAAGGCGATTATAGTTTGGCAGGTAAAAGAAGTGGACGGAAATTTAAAATGGGAGATAAGGTATGGATTAAAGTGATTTCTGCTAATCTAGATAAACGTCAGTTAGATTATCAATGGATTAATAAGCCAACTACTAATACAGTAGTTAAAACTGTGAAAGAAGAAATCACTGAAGAAAGGGTAGTAAAGAATGAATTTCCTAATATAGAGTTAGAGAAGAAGGTAATGGTGAAAAATAAAGTAGTAGCAGCGAAGCCTTCTGTTAATAAAGGGAAACCTAAGAAAGAAGTAATAATAACAGAAAAGGCAGTTAAAGCAGTTATTAAAGAAGAGAATACTTCAAAGAATTCTGCTTTACCAAAAGAAAAGAAAGTAACAATAACAACAAAAGCTGTGAAAGCAGATATAGAGAAAGGCAATATTTCAAAAGTTGAGCCGTTGCCTGAAGAGAAGAAAGTAACAAAAGGAAAGGATAAAAAGAAAGTTGAAGATTAATTGAGGTCAATTTGCTTATTTAATCACTTTTAAAATTGTTTAGCAGGATATCATTAACAAAGATAAGAAATGTTTGATTTACAAAGAATTACAAGAGATAATATAAAAAAATTAGTTGCTTATTCCTCTGCCCGTGATGAGTTTAGTGGTAATGCAGAAGTTTACTTAGATGCAAATGAGAATAGTTTGGGAAGTCCTTTAATAAAATGGTATAACAGGTATCCTGACCCTCATCAAAATGCAGTAAAAAACGCATTAAGTATGGTCAAAGGAATTAAACAAGAACATATATTTTTAGGAAATGGAAGTGATGAATGTATAGATTTATTATACCGTTGCTTTTGTAATCCAGGAAAAGATAACGTAATCATTTGTCCGCCTACTTATGGAATGTATCAGGTAAGCGCTAATATCAATGATATTGAATTACGAATTGCTCCACTTCTCGATGATTATCAGTTGAATTTGGCACATATTGAAACACTGATAGATGACCATACAAAGTTGATTTGGCTTTGTTCTCCCAATAATCCTACAGGCAATTCCTTGAAAAGGTCAGACATTGAGATGGTATTAAATAATTTTAATGGACTAGTAGTAATTGACGAGGCTTATATCAACTTTGCCAAACAAAAAACTTTTATTCAAGAGTTAGGTGACTATCCTAATCTTGTAGTGTTACAAACATTTAGTAAGGCGTGGGGCTTAGCTGCCCTGCGTTTAGGAATGGCCTTTGCATCGAAAGAGATTATTTCTATTTTGAATAAAACTAAGCCACCCTATAATATCAATCAGGCGACTCAAGAGTTGGCTTTAAAGGCTTTGGAGGAAGTCGGGCAGGTAAACGACATGATTAAGGAAATAGTGGACATGCGAGATGCCCTTGCAAAGGTATTATGGGAAGTGCCGACAGTAAAAAAAGTATATCCTTCTGATGCTAATTTCCTTTTGGTCAAAATTGAGGATGCACACAACTTATATGAGTTTCTTCTCACAAAAGGAATTGTAGTTAGAGATAGGAGTAATGTAAAACTATGTGATGATTGTCTTAGGATAACAATTGGAACAGAAAAGGAAAATACAGCATTGATTGATGCAATTGAGGATTGGATAAATAAAGAATAATCAAGGTAAATTAGGATTTGTACACTAATATTTCCATTTGATGATTGAATGAATATGAAAGAATTAGTAAAGAATGTATTAAGAGGGCTACATATTTATCATCCGTTGCAAAGTGGATATAGAGGTATTATCACGCTTTTACTCATCAATTATTATCGTATAACTTACTTTAAATATAAGGGGACAGGTTTTAGCTGTAACTTTTGTGGTATTTGTTATGAACGTTTTGTACCAGAATTTCCATCAATGAATATTGAACAGGCGATTAATAGTAATGAAGTAATTGCTGGATTTGGGGAAAATGTTTACTGCCCAAATTGTAGGAGTAAAAATAGGGAAAGATTGATTCGGGCAGTCTTAGAAAATGAATTAGCTATTGAGGGTAAAAAGATACTTCATTTTTCTCCTGAAATAAACCTATCAAAATATTTGAAAATCAAAGCTAAAGAAGTTTTAAGTATTGATCTAGAACCTGAGTTTTATCGCCCTATAGATAAAGAAATTATTAAGGCTGATGCAACTAAGCTGCAATTTGATTCGGAATCATTTGATATAGTCATTGCAAATCACATTCTTGAACATATTCCTGAAGATGAAAAAGCAATCAGTGAGATGTGTAGGGTACTGAAGCGAGGAGGACTTGCAATTTTACAAGTCCCCTATTCAGAAAAGCTGAAAAGCACAATTGAAGAACCATTTATTAATGATCCTCAAAGGCAAGAAAGTTTATTTGGACAAAAAGATCATGTTAGGATTTATGCATTATTCGATTATTTGGAGAGGCTCAAAAGAAATGGATTTATGGTCAAAATCTTATCTCCCGAACATTTACAGGCATATAAAAAATATGCGATTCAAGAAAAAGAATCCGTAATACTTTGCTTTAAATAATTAAGACAAGATTGAATGCAAATAATTCCTTCACAAAATATAGATAAAATAAAGTGGGATGCATGTGTAGCAGTTAATAAGAATGGTTTGATTTATGCATCATTCGAATATTTATCTGCTATGGCTGACAATTGGAGTGGATTGGTTATCAACGATTATCAAGCAATCATGCCCCTTCCTTGGCGTAAGAAATGGGGAATAAAGTACTTGTATACACCTGCATTTGTACAACAATTAGGATTGATTGGAACGGCACCTGTTGGTATTGAAGATGTACTGAATGCTATTAACAAGCAAATAAAGTATGGGGACTATTTATTAAATTCAAGTAATAATCCACTTACATCAATAGGAACGTTTATTCCAAAATGTAATTGTATAATAGACCTTTCAAATGATTATCAAAATATTCAAGGAAACTATTCAAAAGAATTAATTGCTTATTTGAAGAGGGCAAAGGGCAATAGATTAAGTGTATCTGATACATCAATTTCATCTGCGGTAGATACCTATCAAACATTATATCAAGAACGTTTCCCTTCATTTAACGAGGTAGATTATAAAAATTTCAAAACTATAAGTCTTGAATTTGAAAAGAAGGGGCATGCCTTTGCTAAAAAAGTAATAGATAAACAGGGAAATACAATAGCAATGGGCTTGTTTTTAATGGATAATAAGCGAGTATATAATTTGATGCCTTCAACTCTTCCTGAAGGAAGGAAGTTATTAGCGATGCACTATTTGTTGGATTCAGTCATCAGAGAGTTTTCAGGAAGGGATATGATATTAGATTTTGAGGGTTCTGATCATATTGGGATTAAAAAGTTTTATCAACTTTTTGCTAGTATTGATGAAGGGTATT
>CANCKV010000331.1 GCA_947378615.1 Chitinophagaceae bacterium
AGAGAACCCGACAAGCAAGTGTCCTTAAATAAACTAGATAAGGTACTTGTTGTAGCATTATTTAAAACTGAAACAGCTCGTCATAAATCAGAAGACCAAATGGTAACATTTTTAAAGGGAAAAGGTATTGCTTCCTATAATTATTTGGATGCAGAATTTAACAAAAGGAACGAACAGGCTTTGAGAGAAAAAATTGCAAAAGATGGCTTTGATGGAGCAATTACAATGCGACTTGTAGATGTCGAAAAAGAAAAATCCTATATAACAGGCGATGAATTTTATCCTCCAATGTATAATAGAAACTTTAGTGGATATTACTCTCGAAGTCTTCCCTTTTATTCAACCCCAGAATATTTTGCTACTACAAAAACTTATACAGTTGAAACCAATGTTTTTTCAATCAAAGACGATAAGATAATATGGTCGGGTATTACCAAATCAATCGACCCTGACGGAATTAACAGGATGATGAAGGACATCGTATTTGTTATTTATAAAAGAATGGTGAAGGAAGGCTTTGTAGCGAAAGATTAAGTTTTAAGTAGGTTCTATGTTTATCTTCTTAACATTAGTCTTTGCAAAAGATATAGACTATTTTATACTATCATTCAAATTAATCAAATTAACTTATCATGAAAAAGTTATTGTTGTTTTCGTTTTTTTTAGGATTGACACTATTCACGCTCAAATTAAACGGTCAAATTTCTGTAAGTGTTACGACAAGTATTGCACCGCCCCCTTTGCCAGAATATGAACAACCTCCGTGCCCTGTAGATGGCTATTTATGGACTCCAGGTTATTGGGGTTATAACGATGATGGTTATTATTGGGTACCCGGAGTTTGGGTAAGTCCTCCCGAAATTGGTTTTTTGTGGACACCCAGTTATTGGAGTTTTGAATTAGGTATTTATGGTTGGCATCAAGGGTATTGGGGAAAGTATATTGGCTTTTATGGCGGTGTAAACTATGGACACGGTTATGGCGGGCATGGATTTGGTGGTGGTAGATGGGAAGGCCGACATTTTAAATATAACACCGCTGTTTTCAATGTAAATAGACAAGTGATTCATCATACCTATGTTGACCGTACTGTTATTGTGAGAAATAGAAATATCAACAATCATTCAAGCTTCAATGGAGGGGTTGGAACAAAAGCAAAACCATCTGTGATGGAACAGGGGTTAATGAAACAGCATCATTTGGATTATACCAATGAACAACAGACACATCAACAAAAGGCAAGTCAAAATAAAGAACAGTTTGAATCGAATAATCATGGAAAACCTGCTATGCTTTCTGTGAATAACTCTGAGGGCAATCATTTTGGTATTCCGCAAAGAAAAGTTACAGTTTCCTCAACTAATTCAACTAAAGCTGAAATAAATAATCAATCACAAGGTAATAATAATGCTCATCAGCCAATTGTGAATAAGCCTAATAATATAAATAATACCATTTATCCTACTCATCAAGCCCCTGCACAGCAACCAAAAGTTCAGCATCAGTCAGTTCCTCAAATGCAACCCAAGGTGCCAAGTCCAGTTTTTCAACAGCCCCGAACACCGCAAGCGCCGAAGCCACAATTTCAACCTAATCGACCACAACAACAGCAGCATATTGAAAGACCTCCTGCACCTGCACAGCATTTTGAAAATAGAAAGGAACGATAGAAGGCTTGTCATCATTTGAAACCTAAATATTGATATTTTGGAATTGGTGGTCATAGTCGGGTAATAAAAAAGGCTAAACTCTTATCTGTAAGAGCTTAGCCTTTTAAGTAGCTGTAGGGGGAGGGATCGAACCTCCACGAGGCAGTTAGCCGTAACACAAAGTTCAGTGGTCGACCCTGGTCGGGTAAGTATTGCTACAAATCCGGCTCTATGCTATGTTTATTCCGTTATCCTCACCCCCGAGACAAGAGGGCATGTCTGCCAAAAATTTCATCACCCCACAGTATTAAGAACTTTTCAAATCACTAAAGGAGAGCTCCTTGTTGCTAATTGAGAATGCAATATTAAGTAAAATACACTATATGGTGCAAATATTTTAATGTAAATTTGTGAAATTTAGAAAATTTTTATTATTTTGTGCCTTGTATTGAAATATTTCTAATATGGAAAATAAAAATGGGCTTAAATTACAACTTGACAAACTTGACTTTCAGATTATTCAAGAGATGATGAATGATGCTGAAATCTCTTATGCTGATCTTGGCAAGAAACTTTTTGTTTCAGGGGGTACTATTCATGTAAGAATTAAGAAATTGGAAGAATTAAAAGTGGTAACTGGTAAGAAGTTGTCTATCGACTTAAGGGCTTTAGGTTATGATGTTATCGCATTCATCGGTATTTATCTTGAAAAAAGCTCTTTATATGATGATGTTGCTAAAGAGTTAAAGAAAATACCTCAGATAGTTCGTGTAAATTATACTACAGGAAACTATAGTATGTTTGCCGAAATTGTTTGTAAGGACATTAGGCAGTTACGATTTGTATTGCACGATGAATTACAAAAAATTAAAGGGATTGAAAGAACAGAGACATTAATTTCCCTTGAAGAAAGTTTTAGTAGGAATGTCGTTGTTGAGGCGGGGGGAGGTTAAATTGTATAAATCTAGTTATGGAAATAATTTTATTTGATTGTTTAAAATTATTATTCAAACTTAATCTAAAAAAAATTGGTTGAATGCTAAATAATTAATGATGTCGTCACTGTTTTGGAATAAATATTTTGGGGATAGTTCACTAAAGCAATTAATGGTTATTTATATTGGGGATAGTATCACATTTGGCGCAAATCATTTCAATCCAAAATCAACTGCCCCTCCTGTAATTGCCTCAAATTTTATTCAAGAGCAATTAAAGGGTACAAAGGTTCACTTTGTGAATTGTGGTAAAAATGGTAGCACTACGAATGATTTTCTTCCTGAAAAGAAATATATTCTCTCAGACGTAATTAAGGCAGCCAATCGATTTGTAAAACACGGTAATGGATCTGGACAAATCATATTTTCTATTATGTTGGGTACGAATGATAGTGCTAGAAAAGGATTGGAAGGAACACCTGTTTTTCCAAATCAATTCAGACTGAATTTGAAAATTATTATCAATGAATTATTGAATATGTATCCTGATTGTAAGGTAGTTTTACAAAAGCCTATTTGGTTTAGCAACAATTCATATAATGGCGAAAATTATATGCAGGACGCTCTTGAGAGACTAATTTCTTATCATCCTGAAATTGAATTGTTGGTACAAGAATTCTCTATCACAAGGCCTGATGCTGTTTTTTTGGGAGATTCAGTAGGGTTTGACCATTTTAAAAATAATTATCTGACAGATCATACTCCAGAAAAAGGAAATGCAGGTACTTATTACTTGCATCCAAATAAAAAAGGAGCCGCAAAGCTAGGTGAACTTTGGGCAGACTCAATTCTTCGTATAATTTCTAATTATTGAATTATTATTACTGCTTTGTTGTTTTTTATTCAGCACTTTTAACTTTATAAGTTTTCATTGCACTTTCAATTTGAGCTTGTTCTGTTATTTCAGGAAATAAAAAATAGCTTGGTGCTTTAATTGTCTCTACACTAGTAATTTTCACTTCAATTATAGTATTAATCGGAAATTTGTCAGAAAATAAATCCGTTAATAGATTCAAGTAATTTTTAAATCTAATATCTTGTTGGTCAATTAGATTAGCAATGCCCTTTATTTTAAATCCTTTTTGAATAAATATCTCCAAAATGCTAACACAGACATTTGGATTTTCTTTTATGTTACATGAACTTTGTGGAGATGCTATATTGGCAATTAATAAGGTTGAATCATCTTTTAAAGTGAATATTTCTTTAGGGGAAACATTTGGCTCATTTTGGCTGTTTGAAGTTGCAAGCCAACATAAAATACTATTGTCAATACAATTTTTTACGTCTTTATTTGTCATATAATAGACTTTATTTTTTAGATTCTCTTATTATTTTGAACGTTCAATCGCTATTATAGTTCTTTTTCATCTTTCATTAGGTTTTCTATATCATTATTTGTCAATAGATGTACTTTACTCGTTATTTTTTCTATATCCCAATCCCACCATTTTGCATCTAATAGCCATTTGATATGCTCTTCGGAGAACCTTTTCTTTATTAATTTAGCCGGGTTTCCACCAACAACAGAATAAGGCTCTACATTTTTTGCTACTGTAGCATTTGTCGCAATAATTGACCCGTCTCCAATCTGAATGCCGGGCATTATCGTAACATTATGCCCAATCCAAACGTCATTTCCAATGATTGTGTCTCCTTTATAGGGGTAACTCTTTCCCTTCATTGCATCTTGCCAATCATCCCCAAAAATCGCAAAGGGATAAGCGCTAATTGCTTCTGTCAGATGATTAGCACCATTCATTATGAAACTAACATCTGATGCAATCATACAAAATTTACCAATAATTAATTTGTCACCAATAAAGTCAAAATGATATTTCACATTTCTTTCAAAATTTTCGACATTGTCAAAGTCCGCATAATAGGTATAGTCTCCAATTATTATATTGGGATTTTTGATGCAATTTTTCAAAAAGCAGAGTCTATTATAATGTTCTAAAGGGAGTTTCTGTTCTTTGTTTGGAGCAGACATAAATAATACATTTCTTTTAATAAAATAGAATAATATATTGTACGAAAATATTAATAACTTATGATTTTTATAAATATTCTTATGATACAGA
>CANCKV010000332.1 GCA_947378615.1 Chitinophagaceae bacterium
TTTTCGATTTAATGAATATCTCTGGCTGACGAAAAGGACTCGAATATTTAATAGAATTAGTAATTAAATTGTGAAAAATGCTTTCTAAATATTCAACATTAAATTCGACTTCATCTATAGAAGTAAAATCAGAAGTAATTAGACAACAAGTGTTTGCAATTGAATGAGAGTTTTTGGAACAGACAATCTCAAGCATTTTCGAAAACTTTACTCTTTCTATCTTCACATTCTCACTCTCTTGTATTAAAAGTGCATTAATCAATGTATTTAGTGTATCGTTCAGATCTAATGTAGATTTTTTAAAAACATCAATAAGACTTCTTGTAAGAGGATTAGTAACCGTTTCAGGTTTTAACATCCTACTTGCTGATAGTAGATTAGTCAATGGTGCCCTCAAATTGTGAGTCGTAATAAAACTGAACTCTCTCAATTTTTGATTTTTTGCAACTATTTCTTGCAATACTTTTTCCCTCTCTAATTCTGCCATCTTCTGCAGTGTTATATCTCTTTGAACTGCAATAAAATGGGTAAACTTTCCTTTCTTATCTGCAACAGGATTAATATGAGTGTTGACCCAATATTCTTCCCCATTCTTTTTTACATTTAGTAGGGTTGCCTCACAAGCTGTTAAAGACCTGATGGCTTCCCTCATTTTCTCCAATTCATCTTGATTGCTTTTTCCTGATTGGAGAAATTTAGGATTCATACCAAGTACTTCATCACAAGAATAACCTGTCAATTGGGTAAATGCATCATTTACATATATAATAGTTGGATTTACTACCTCTCCTATATCAAAATTTGTAATAATAACTGAATCATTTGTGCTTAATACTACAGATTCCAATAATCTTAGCCTCTCTTCCTCAGCTACTTTTTGGGTAATATCAGAAAAAAATACAAAAGTCAATTCCTGTCCTTCAAAATTCAAGAAATTAGTTGTTATTTCTACTGGAATGATAGTGCCATCACTTTTTTTATTAAGCTTATTAAATGTCATTTTACCAGCTTTCTTCAATTCTTCCCAATGTGAGGGCCATAAAGCTTCATCATACAATGGATCAATAGCAGAAATATGTAAAGTCTGATAGGTTTCTTCGCTATATCCCATTAGGTTTTGAGCGGCAGGATTAGATTTAAAAACAGAACCATCTTTGGCAATAATATGAATAGGTGTATATAAATGTTTGAATGAAAAGTCTGCTAACAAAACTTCATTTTCAAGCTTTTGCTTTTCTGTTAAATCAAAGATGTAGGCACAAAGCAATTCTTTTTCTTCATATTTGATCAAATTACTTACTATTTGAACATTCATTAGTGTTCCATCTTTTTTCCGATGAATAGTTTGCAACGTACTAGTACGGTTAATTTTTATCCAACTCCAAAAATTCTTCCACTTTTCGGGCTGAGAATTAACGTCAACATCATGAATCTTCATATTTAGAAGTTCCTCTCTTGAATAGCCTAGACTGATGTTAGCGGCATCATTGAAATCATAAAATGAGGCGTCCTTGTTTACATAGTAGATTGGTGTTACTGCATGACGAAAAGCAAATTCTAATAATGTGGAATGATTAGATACCCTTTTTTTGTCGGTTATATCCTTCAAATAAGCACGAAGGATATAAGAATCGTCCTCAGGCAATTTTGAGAAATGACCAAATCCCTTTTTCCATTTCACTTCGTTGCCAATTTGCAATCGAAATTCAGGAGTCCAAGGTTTGGAAGGGTCAATATTTTTTAATGAATCAATGAATTGTTCTTTGTCGTAAGAATTCAAGTTTGGGAATACAAAACTAATATCTTGAATATCATCTGAAGTGTTCAGTTTTGGAAACAACGACAACATCTCGTTGTTTGCGTAATCGAAATGAAACATTCCATTAGGCAAGATTAGTAATTCAAAAATGGGTAAAGATATTCCATCTATAAAATCGAGGGATAAGGATGTATGAAGTTCATTTCGCTTCGCATTCGATTGAGGTATATTTCCAATTTCTTCAACTGAATGTTTTGATTCCTGATGCGATAGAACCTGCCAATAAATAAATGCAGATTCTTTTTTGTAACAATGAAAGGTAAGTTGAAATGGCACTTGATTAATACGTTGAACTAAAACACTTGGTATTTTTTTTGAAAATAAAGAATCTTTATTTTGTATAAAAAAATCGCTTGTATCCCTATCATTCAATTCGAATAAGTTATCTCCAATTCTTGGCAAAGAAGTTGAGTAATTACCATTCAAATCCCCTTGAACAGCCGTAACTATTCCAGATTTTTGTATTTCAGTTACATAAATTTCTTGTACCATAGCAGGGTTTAACATTTGTTAAGACCCGAAGATAAGTAGTACAACTATTCAAAGTCAAGAGTTTAGATTAATAGTCTTTTACTTATAAAATATAGGCAATTGCATTTCAAATGAAGGCAATTCGAGGGATTTAATGACAAAAAAAGATAATTAATCAACGTATTTCTATAAAAGTGACAATAAGAAAAGTTATCGATTTTAATTATTTTTCTGTTCCAATAAAGGTCATATTTTCTTAAACAGTAACCTAATTAAAAAAAGAATTAAATGCCAATACATGCAAAGGAATGTGAAGACAAAAATTGAAAAGAGAGAGAACTCGATTAATATTTTCGATTCAAAATAGCTATTTAGCTGTATTATTTTTTTTTGCATTATTCACTTAATTTTTAATCACAAATCATTGGAATCATCTATAAATAATGATAACAATAGCAATGCTAAAGCAAAAAACTACAATTTATTCTGTTTGACTATTAATTGAAACAGATTGCATAAATACAGAATAATGAAGGACTATTTTCCAAAAAAATCAATTAAAATGGCTAGAATAATATTTGACTTTTACAACCTAACACCCATCCTCAGCACTAACCGATTGTAAGTGTAATCGAATTGATTCAACGTGGTTCCTTGAGGGCCAATATCCCAATAAACATTTTGAGTAAATGCATATTTTTTCAGACTATAACTAGCCGTTACAAAGAATGAACTAGTTCCTACTTTTTTCTCTAAGCCCACACCCCATTCTCCACAAAAGCTGTTTTTGATGGTAAAATCGCGAACCCCATTCCACCATTTCTCTGGCAATTGATCCGTCTTTAAATGATAGCCAATTCCAAAATCAACGAATAGTAGCGGCTGAATACTCCTATTCCCAAATGTTTTTCTAACATCTAGAAATAGAGGTATAGTCCTATAACCATAATTATCAATTGCAACCCCAATTCCTGCAAACAACTTCCTGTAAGAAATTCCGTTGATAGTTTGCATCGTAAAAGTAGAAGAGGTCTCTCCATTCAACAATCCTACTGAATTCAAACTATTGAACTTCAACCCCTCTTTCTTCGATTGTGAGTAGGTATTCTGTACACTACTGCCAAGAAAAAACACTATCAATATTCGAAACAAATAAAACGTACTCTTCATAATAATAAATTCTAACCACTAAAAAGTGATTTTACTCAATAACTTCACATCATTTATGTCCCGATAATCATATTCATACAATGCATTTGCTGTAGAAACCAATGCCACTCCTTTCAAACAAATTACATCATAAGCGTTTGAAATGGGAATTGATTGTTTCAAAATAAGGTTGGCAGGGTCGGTTGCATCATAGACTTTCAAACCATCAATTCCATCACAAACCAATAATGCATTTCCCTCCTTTCCCAAACCCTTCGGTCTTGATAAAGTATATTGTTGAATTTGGTTCACCTGACTCAGATTACGAATATCGAGTACATCTAATTCATTTGCAATGCCCCCTGTGCAACGCAAGGAGATTGAGATTTGATTTGTATTGCTACTTTCTGTTGATTCAGTATGCAAGGTGACATACGCATAATTACTATCCGCAATTACCGGATCACAAACCCGTGCATGACTGAATCCAGAAAGATAAACAGGCTTTGTGGGCGTGTTCACATCATAGATATTCATTCCCGTTTGTGAACCAATAAAAAGCTTGTCTTTAAAAGGATAAACTGTTTCAATATTCCATCCGATATTAAGTTGTGAAGCTACAATTGGTTCTTGTGGATTAACTATTTTAATACAGCTGAGTGTTGTTGTACTTACCGTATATAAATAATTGTTCAGAATGGCAAATCTTGCCATTGAACCATTCGTACTAACACTTGCGCCACTGCTACTGTTTGAACTTAGCGACACATCATTAATGTAATAAATTCCACCTCCTCCACCATAAATATAGTTACTAGAATTTTCTACACTTTGGCTAACAACTGTATCTTTTATTACCCAATCCACAATTGCGTTGGTGCTATCTACATAATATCCATAAGCGAAACGCTTGTCAGGAAAATGATTCAGAATTGTTTTAACCACCTTAATATTCGTAGGATCACTAATATCAATTGCCACTAAGTCACTAAAGCAATCTGCATAAAGTGTATTGCCTGAAATCGCAATGTCATTGCATCCTGGCAAAACAATAAACGATTCATTGATAGGCGAAGCGGGATTACTATTATCAATAACATGAATGCCGCTATTGGGAGAAACCAAATACACATGATTGTTCAATACACTTATTTTCCCAATTTGCAAAATCTTCTTTGCAGAGGTATTCTTAATTCTCTGCCTGATAGTACTCAGTTTTTCAATTACTGGAGCATAAACCTTGAATGTCTTTGTCGCTTTATCTTTTAGACAACCA
>CANCKV010000333.1 GCA_947378615.1 Chitinophagaceae bacterium
ATCGTAATAAAATAAAGTAGCACGAGCAGACTGCTTAGTCATATCAGATTAAGAATAATGACTACGGGCATCTTAATATTGTCTATAGTTGAAAAATTAAGGCTAATGATGATAAATCTATGTCGTATAGTTAAGCTTCATTAAAGACAATGGAACGCTTCGTCAAGAGGGAAGCCTTACTAAATTAATGAGATTTTATAAAGTCCAATTGATGGTTATCATAGTTCCTTTAATTATTCTAACAGTCTTTCTATCTACTTCAATACCCTGAGGGTCTTTAAGAATGATGACTACAAGTCCAGGCTTTACAGATTTTTTACTGTATGCGCCCAACAAATCAAGTTTTACAACTTTAGGAGAAACGGTATTAATAGTTACTGAATAATCTATTAGGGGTAACCCATTTTGGGTTCCTAAACCATTAACGCCAGAGTAACGATGGCTTGTTGAAATTCCAATCTTATGGGCAAGTATTAGATTGCCGATCATTTCTGACTGTGAAACACTAAATTCACTTTCTAACAATGAAACGATATCGGAGACTTTTGATTCAATTGTAACATAAAAATCGTCTAATTGACTTCTTATTTCAAGACTTTCTTTTGATTCTAACTGCGGTTTAATTATTTCATCATGAAAATTGGACAAGTCTTTTTCGAGTTCAGTAACAACAGCAGGGGTAAATTTTTGGACTGTGAAATGACTTGCGTTGCTTTTCATAGCATCTTTCATGGCAACCATACCATTATATGCCTCTATTGCTTGACCATGAGTTAAATCAGATTTGGATTTATTGATGATACTTTCTATAGTAAACAAGCCATCATGATGTGCCTGAACATGTAAACGAATGCCCCATTTACTGATATTTGTGGCAACAATATTCCAATTTATATACTTTTGAACGGCAGAACTAGGGGCTTGACTTTGGATGTACCTACTTTCTAAGGCATCCCACTTCGGCAAATCTGCCTTAAAATCGACAATTATTTCGTTAATGTCTGTTTGCGGAAGGATAATGGCTGCATTAGCATCGCAAATTGATTCAACTCTACCCCACATCATTCGATGTAGGTGGTTTAATTCATTCATTTTTTTTGTATAATATCAGGTGTGAGTAAGTCCGACACCCTTTGACGCAAATCTATGGGTTATATATTTGATAATGGGAATTAATTTGAGTGATGAGCTATGAGTGATGAATTATGAGTGATGAAATATGAGTGATGAATTATGAGTTTTTAACTATGAGTACAGAATTATGAGTGATGAATTATGAGTGATGAACTATGAGTGATGAACTATGAGTGATGAACTATGAGTGATGAACTATGAGTGATGAGCTATGAGTGATGAATTATGAGTGATGAATTATGAGTGATTACATTAAAAGTAGTTTTAACTTAATAATTGGCGTGGGGGGGAAATAAAGAATGAAGTGAAGAAAAGGAAGAGGTGATTTAGTTTTGTATTTGTCTTATTTTTGGTTTAATCCTATTAGATTATTGAGTCCAGATTGATAATATCCATGCGTATCTAAATTGGTATAGAGAATATTGGAAGAAATAACATGATGATCGGAAGTGCCATCTGCTGTAATGCCTATAGTTTGCCCAACTCCTTCGGTTGCATAACCATAGGAATTGACGGTACAGACATTGCCCGTAAGGGTATTATAAACAGAATTAATACTACGAATGCCTGCACGCTGCCCTGACTCATTCAAACCATTGTCTTGACAAATATTATTGGAATAATAAATGGACGTGCATCTCTTCCAAAAATAAAGTGATGCTATTGAATAAAGCCTCATCCATTAAGGTACTCTATTTATTAGTAGCTTTTCAATGTAGGAGCTAGTGGTTGTATTTACTTTTATCACATAGACTCCACTCTTTAAAGATTGAGTATTTAGATTGTATGTACTTATACTTGTATTAAGCGACTGTGCAATGACCTGTTTTCCTGTAATGTCGAAAACTGAAATGCTTACTTTATTAACCGATTTACTGAAACTGATAGTTGTAAAGTTTCTTGCGGGGTTAGGAAAGATTGAAAATGATTGTTTGTCTACAAAGTTTACGCTTACAATTTTGCTATAATATGTACCACCATCCTTATCCACTATTTTAAGGCGATAGTAATTGATACCATAGGTAGGAGTATTATCGATAAAACTGTATTGATTATCCCCTTTGCCATTTGCAATAACATTTCCTATTTCCTTAAAATAAATGCCATCAATACTTGACTCGACAATGAAAGAAACAGTATTTAATTCATTTTCTGAAGTCCATTTCAAGGCTACTGTTTGTATGTTTACTAAGTTGGCTTCAAAAGAAACTAATTTAAGTGGCACAATTGAAATACAGTTTGTACTAAAGTTTACAAAACTATCTATAACCCATTTTCCACTAGTGACGTACACATTGGAATTGGCAACAGTATCTACTTTTGTACATTTAAGATACTCATTACCTACTGCATTAAGGGTTAAATTGGCATTTTTACCATTTTTTAAATTTAGCGTGTCTAAATTATAATTTTTACAATTCAAATATGTTAGAGAGGGATTATTGGAGATATCCAAACTGCTTGTAAGTTTAGCTGGGTTACCGATATATGGATTTAAATAGTATCGGTATCTACTAGAACAATCTAAATAAGTTAATCTTGGATTTTTAGAAACATTTACATCTCCCAATATCCAAAACGACCCTTGTCGACCACCACAATTATTACTACAATCAAGATAAGAGAGCAATGGAAGTTGAGAGACATCTACCCCATAAAAATTATTTTTGCTGCAATTAAGGTGAGTTAGTGATGGTACTCCTGTAAAACTCATATAACTTCCGTAATTATAAAAAATACTATTTGAACAATCTAAATAAGTAAGTGCCGTAGCACCAGAAATCTTGAAACCTACAGGAATACCAAAATTGTTTTGGCCTAAGCTATTTCCAGAACAATTCAAATAAGTAAGTTTCTTACAATTAGAAACATCAAGACCGAAGTATAAGCCAGAATTTGAGCAATTTAAATAAGTAATAGAGGTGTTTAAAGAAAAATCTAAGGTGCCATAATATGAATTGGGAATCATATTGGAACAATCTAAATATGTCAAGGCTGGATTTTTAGAAATATCTAAAGTGGCTATATAGTTTTTGCTACAATTTAAATATATGATAGCTGGATTTCCTGTGAGATTCAAACTTTTTAGTGAATCATTACTAAAATCCAAAGAGTCAACATTAGAAAATGCTGTAAGACCAGTTAAATCTGCAACAGATTTTGATGCAATATTAATTTTTCCTTTAAATGCTGCTGCTTCTGCAATCGTAATCTGATATTTATTAGTAGGATGCGGAACATTTGCCAAAACCCAAGCCTTGAAATTGGCATCAGGAATATTAACATAACTAACTGAACAACTCGTACTAAAACTTGCAATTGCATCTTTTCCATTTTTCCAATGTGTATTTGAATAGGAAACATTATCAACATTGATACAGGTAAGAGAAGTATCATTTATAGCATTAAAGTAGACTATCTTGCTGTTGTTTCCATTATGAACATTTAAAAACCATAAGTTAGCATTACTACTACAATTAAAACTGTCCAAGACATTATTATTTGAAATATCAAGTCGATAAAAAAAATTGCTACTACAGTCCAAATAATTAAGTTGTGTATTACTATAAACATTCAATTGTAAGAGAGAGCCCCCACTGCAATCCAAGTGAGTAAGTGAAGGATTTTGAGTTAAATCTAAAGATGTAAATTTACCGGAATTACAATTTAGATAAGCGAGTTTGGTATTTGTCGTAACAGATAAAGAGGATATCGGATTGTTGCCACAATTTAAGTAAGTCAACAATGTATTTTTTGAAATATCTAAAACTGTTAAATAAGAAGTGTAAAAATACCCACCATTATACACTGTATTTAGATTACTATTACAATTCAAATAAGTGAGTGAAGTGTTTTGAGATAGATCGAGACTTGTAATTTGATTATTGCTACAATCCAAATAAGTAATATTAGTAAATGCTTCAATGCCTTGTAATGATGAAATAGATGAGGAAGCAATTGTGATTTTTCCTGTATATGCTGCGGCTTCAGGATAAGTAATCCTAGTGGCATTTGTAGGATGTGGAACATTAGCTAACACCCAATTCTTAAAGTTTGTATCGGGTATATATACATACATTGAGCAATTGGCACTAAAAATAGCATTAGCATCAATACCCGCTGACCAATGGCTAGTGGCGTAAGTGGCATTATCAACATTAATGCAGGACAATGAGGGATTGTTTACCGCACCAAAGTAAGAAAGCTGTGTATTATGTCCATTTTGAATATTCAATTGAATTAAGGAACAATTACTACATTCTAATAATTCTAATGCAACATTATTTGAAAGGTCTAAGTTAGTAAGATTTGTATTTTGGCTACATAATAAGTCTACTAATGCAATGTTATTTGAAAGGTTTAATGAACTGATTGAGTTACCCCTACAATCCAAATAAGATAATTGGGTGTTGTTGGAGAGATTCAAATTAGCTAGGGAAGTGTTTGTACAATAAATAGATTTCAAAAATGTATTTTTTGATACATCCAAAGATTTCAATTCAGTTGAATTACCATTAAAATAGGTCAATAATATATTGGTTGACAAATCAATTGAAGTGAGTAAACCACCACTGATAT
>CANCKV010000334.1 GCA_947378615.1 Chitinophagaceae bacterium
GTTAATTTTGAAATCCCATTAAAAATATAAGGGGCAATTCGACCACTGTCTGTTAGGAAACCTGGCAGTTGAGAAGCCGCTTTCCAATTAATTTTTGCTATTGACTGAGCCTCAGTTGCAGAATATCTGTCAAGATACCATGGGGCAGAAATGTAAGACGTATCATCATTTGAATAAGATTTTATCAGTTGGTTTTCATGGGCAGGAACAGGAAGGTCGGCAAGAAACCCTTCTTCGAGTTGAATTTGTTTTAATTTCGAACTATTGTCATCTGATAATCGAGCTTTTGTTATAATATCTATATAATGAGCAAAATAGCTTGCCAATCGCTCAGAACAATCAAAATGACCGCTTGAGCCATCAATTACATAACTAAGTGGCCATTTTGGATTCAATTTTCTTTGAGTCAAGATGCTTTTATAGGCATCTCCAATGTCATTCCATTTAGTTCGAAAATCAACTTTATCCTGCCCCCATTCTTGTGCTGAACCAAAAACTGTTAATGTAGGTGTGGTTCTATTGTGAGGTGGAAGATGGTTGTTTTTAATAAAAATTCCGGCAATACATCTTTCAGGATTATATTCCATCAAGGCATCCACCATCAATAAATGTCCTGATTCTCCCATCGGAAGCCATGGAACGGTAGCCACTTCTGCATAACCTGAAGTTTCGGCTAATCCATTTAATAACTGTTGCAAAAATTCATTGGCTGTTTTGTATTCTAAAGCCATATTCAGTTGCTTATTATCTTTTGTAGTACTTTTTCGAAAATTCATAAAGGAAGGGGTACTCCAAATAATTCCCAAATTATTTGCTGTACAAGCATTTCGAATTGCGGTATCTCCAACCAAAAAATGCTCTGGAACATTGGAACACATGATTACTAGTCCTCTTAGTTGTTTGCAATTTTCTGGAATCCATAGATAGAGTGTTGCATTGGTTTTAGAGCTATCTGACCAAGCAGTACAAGTTCCACTTTGCATAAACTGAAACACCTGATTTTCGGGAGACCGCATTGATTCAGGTGTTGCTGAGCTCAAATTTGTTTTTCTTTGTCCATACACGATTCCAATTATTAAACATGCAATTACAACTATTATTAATCTTTTTTTATTCATCATTTTAAAATATTGGGTAAAAATATTTGATACTGATTATATCACTATGGTTTGATGTGCAAATAATCATTCCATTTGGTGCATTTGTTTTTGCATTTGTCCAATAGGCTGAAAAGATGACTATAAATTACCCATAAGTAATGCATTGTTCTTATGTAAATTGTCAAGACTTTACTTTGAAACATTCATCTAATTTACCACTGACTTTCCAAATTAACGACCCATTAATAATCAAACTAGGCATGTCCTACTACAATTCCTTCATGGGTTAACTTCTCTATACCCTTCTTTCACGGAATCTAGAGAGATCCTCCCGAGAACGAAAGAGCTCATATTTGGCATATCAAATACTCATTTGATTATCCTTCATGGCTTATTTACACCTATAGTATAAACGCCCAAGTAGTGTTTACCACTCTAAGTACTCAATCTGATACTCACTGAATCAAGAGAGGCATTCACGGGAATTTGTGAGACTATCCCGAGGTTTACAGAATGACCAATATTTGATAAGATGCCAATTAATATTAAAGTATGGGATACTCATGTTGACTAGTATGTTCATTAATTTGATTTGAAAACTTATCATTTCTTCACTTTTCCTTTGTTTTCTTTTAATTAAAAGCTTCTGAGTTGCAAATTTTGTTTGATTTTTTAGTAAAAAATCAATATATCTATTAGTGAAAAATGTTTATATCTGATTTAATAAAAAACTTTTATTGACCAAATGTTGTTTGCTTGAATGTAATTAAGTAATAAATATTACATTTACTTTCAATAAAACAAGTTTTTACTGTTTTATTGATACTAATGTTTGCAAATTTTGGATTTAAATAATAAGCATGCTTAACACTCAAACGTTATTAAAGGCATTACGGGAAAGCCCCATTTCCTGCGTTTTGCTTTTAGCAAATCCCCCATATTTTACAATCATTGAAGCAAGTAATTCTTATTGCAATCTTCTCGGAATTAAGGCAATCGACATTATTGGCAAGGGAGCTTTTGAAGTCTTTCCAGACCAATTTTCTGATGGAAAGGAGACAAATGAAGTGCTACGAAACCATGATTTTGAAAAGGTAATACAAACTGGAACGAGTATTAAAAGAATGTCGAAGAGATATGATATGTACTCGAATTCTAATGGTCAAATAAACATAAGATATTGGGATACAGAGATTAATCCAATAACAGACGATGCTGGAAAAGTTGTTACAATCATGTTGACGGTTACTGATGTGACAGAGAATAAATTACTTACCGAGAAATTATTTGAATTAGAACATACTGAAATAGTTGACAAAAATAGTTCTGTTGAATCGAATAGAGTTGATTGGGAAATTGGTAGTTGGGAGTATAAGCCAGCTATTGATAAAATGATCTTCTCAGAGGAAGCACTTGAGTTATATGGATTTGAAAAAGATGCGAATCCATTGAGTTTACAAAAAATTACCGTTGTTATTCATCCTGATGATAGGGAAAGAAGAAAGCTTGACCATAAACTTGCTATCGAACAAGGGATTAAATATAGAGCAAAGTATAGAGTCCTTAAGCCCGATGGAAGTATTGTTTGGTTACTTTCAACTGCTATCCCGATTAAGAATGATGAAGGAAAAGTTATTCGAATTAATGGATTGATTCAAAATATCAATAAAAATGTTGAAAGGGAGGCTCTATTATTAAAAACTGTCACTACCCTTAAAGAAAGAAATGAGTTTATTGAGAAGGTATTGCATAATCTTCCAATTGGAATTTCGGTAAATAGGATTTCTACAGGAGAACTTACTATTGCAAACAAGCAGTTCTTTCAAACTTATGGTTGGGAAGAAAAGGATTTTACAAGTGTAAAGGAGTTTTTCAAAAAGGTTTATCCTAATGAGAATTATAGAAAAGAAATAAGTGGAAGAATATCTGATGATATCAAGAGTGGCATACCTGAAAGAATGGTTTGGGATAATATTTCTGTTGCAACAAATACAGGAGAATCAAGGATTATTAATGCAAAGAATATCTCTCTTCAAGAACAGGATTTGATGATTTCTACTGTTATTGATGTTACAGATAAAGAAGCGACTTTAAAACTTTTGGAAGAAAGTAATAAAAGATATGAACTCGCTACTAAGGCAACAGCTGATGCTATTTGGGATTTGAATTGGCAGACTAAAGAGATATTGTGGAGTGAAAACTTTCAAACTTTATTCGGGTATTCAAAAGAGGAAATGGAGCAAGATGGTTATGAGTTTTGGCATAAACAAACGCATCCTGAGGATAAGGTAAAGATATATGACAGCTTTGCAAAGGTAAATGAAGAAAAGGGGCATTTTTGGAGAGAAGTTTATCGAATTAAAAAAGGAGATGGTGAATACGGTACTATTCAAGAAAGTGCTTATATCATCAGAAACGAAGCAGGAGAGATTACTAGGATGGTTGGTGCGGTTAGAGATATTACCCAAAGATGGTATTATCAGGAGATGGAGCGTCTTGAAAAAGAATTGTTGGTTCATAATGCTGTCAAGGACAAAGATGTAGCAGAACTATTGAAGAAGTATTTATTGGGTATAGAACAGATTCATGATGGAATGTTTTGTGCTGTTTTGATTAAACAAGGAAAGCATTTATACAGCTTTTCTTCTTCCGGATTGCCTTATGAATATTTAAATGCTATTGATGGAACTGAAATTGCCATTAATGTAGGTTGTGCAGGAACTGCGGCTTTTCTAAATGAAACTGTAATTGTAAAAGATATAAAAACGGATTCTCGTTGGGATTGTTATAAAGAGTTGGCAGAAACACATGGATTAAGGGCTTGTTGTTCCTATCCATTAATAGATTCCTCACTTGAAGTAATTGCAGTTTTTTCGACCTATTTCGGAGAGTCTAAAGTGCCAACAGCTTCAGAAGCAAGAACTATTGAAAGGGCAAGACAGATTATTCAAATTGTTATGGAAAACTTCTTGAAGGAAAGAGCACTTTCTGAGAGTAATCAGCGATATGAATATGTGACTAAAGCAACCACTGAAATAATCTGGGATTGGGATTTGCCTTCTGGAATTATATATTGGGGGAATGGTTATGAATCAACATTTGGATATAAAATTGATGACAACAAAACTGACATTACCAACTTAATCGGAAATATTCATCAAGAAGATTTAGAAGAAGTTGAAAAAAGCCTTTTTGATGTTGTTAATGGTCAAGGAACTAATTGGGAAGCCGAATATCGGTACAAAAAGGCAGATGACAGCTACGCATTTGTTGTGGATAAGGGATTTGTGATTCGTGATGAAAAGGGAAGAGCAACTAGAATGGTAGGTGCAATCAGAGATATCTCTAGAAAGAAAAAAGAAGAATTACGACTTCAACTTTTAGAAACTGTAGTAACTAATACAAGTGATGTGATTATCATTACTGAAGCAGCTACTATGGATGATGGTAAAGGGCTTAAGATATTGTATGTAAATGATGCGTTTACAAAAATGACTGGATATGCTGCAGATGAAGTAATCAATAAGACTCCGCACATTTTGCAAGGCCCAAATTCTGACGTAATTGAGCGGAATAGACTTAGAGAGGCTATCAAAAATTAT
>CANCKV010000335.1 GCA_947378615.1 Chitinophagaceae bacterium
TATTTGATCTATTCAAATACTTCCTAACTTCTCCCAACAATTAGGAGTGCCCCTTTATTCCCTATACCTTTGCCTCATTAAAAATAAAAAAATGGTAATTGCAAATCCAATATACGATGTGGTATTCAAAAGAATGATGGAGAATGATAAAGTTGCTAGATTCTTTATCGGAACGCTCCTTGAACAGACAATCGAAAACGTAGAAGTTAAACCACAAGAATTTACTTACACGGACGAACTTGCAGGGCTTTCAGTTTTTAGACTCGACTTTATTGCAACCATTAAAACTAAAACAGGTGAATACAAAAAAGTATTAATAGAAATTCAAAAGGCAAAGAATGAGATTGATGTAATGCGCTTTAGGAACTACCTTGCTGAACATTATAAAAAAGAAGACACGATTAATGACGAGAAAGTGGCACTTCCCATTACAACCATCTATATTTTAGGGTTCAAATTACCCGAAATTCATACATCATGCATAAAAGTGGAAAGGAAATACAAAGACCTCATTAATAAAATAATTCTTGAAGTAAAAAGCAACTTTGTTGAGAAATTAACCCATGATAGCTATGTTGTTCAGGTAGAGCGAATTACAGACAGGTACTCTACTAAGTTAGATAAGCTACTAAGCGTTTTTGAACAGACAAACTTTGTAGATGATAAAAAGATAATCAAAGAATTCAATCATTCTGCAGATATTGAAGAAGTAAAGATTATGACAGATATCCTACATTATTCAGGTACTGACCCCAAAGAAAAGAAGATGATTGAGATAGAACAAGAAGCATGGAGAACGGTAAATGCCATGTTTGAAGACAAGGAAAAAAAGTACAAGAAAGAATTGAATGAAAAAGATCAGGAATTGAACGAAAAAAATATTGAATTGAAAGGAAAAGACATTGAATTGAATGAAAAAGACCAAATAATTGCTGACCTTTTAAAAAGGCTTGACGAGGAAAAATAATTCTACATTACTTTCTGATGACAAAAATCACTCTATTCACTTTCCGCTAAACAACTCCTTTATCTCATTTTGCTACGCTTGTCTAGTTATAGAAAGAAAACTAAAGTATAAAAATACAATTGCCTATACAGCCACAGGAGCCTTGATTGCAGGATGACATTCATAATTCTTCAAAGCAAAATCATCAAAAGTAAACTCAAAAATATCTTTAATATTCGGGTTAATCTCCATTTTAGGCAATTGATAAGGGATACGGGTGAGTTGCAACTCAGCTTGATTTAAATGATTATTATATAAGTGAACATCCCCGAAACTATGCACAAAATCCCCAACTTCTAAGTCACAAACCTGTGCAATCATCATTGTCAACAGGGCATAAGAGGCAATATTAAAGGGAACTCCCAAAAATACATCTGCACTACGTTGATATAGCTGACAACTGAGTTTATTGTCTGCTACATAGAATTGAAACAATGTGTGACAAGGCATTAACGCCATCTTTGGTAATTCTGCCACATTCCAAGCACTAACAATCAATCTTCTGCTATCGGGTGTTTTCTTTATTTGATTGATAAGTTCTGCAATTTGGTCTATCGTTTCTCCTCCAACTCCTTCCCAACTACGCCATTGCTTTCCATATACTGGACCAAGATCCCCATTCTCATCTGCCCATTCATTCCAAATACTTACCCCATTTTCTTTTAGATAGGCAACATTTGTACTTCCTTTTAAAAACCACAATAACTCATGAACAATACTTTTCAGGTGTAATTTCTTTGTAGTAACCATTGGAAATCCCTCTTGCAAATTGAATCGCATCTGATAACCAAAGTAACTTAATGTACCTGTTCCTGTTCTATCTGTCTTTTGTGTTCCGTGTTCTAAAATATGTTTTAGAAGTGTTTGATACTGCTGCATAGCTGCAAAGTAATTGTCTTAACCGATAAGTATTAACATTTTTTTTTGCAGTGGGGATTGCTTGTTAATAGTACTTTCAGACGTAAACATTTATCGTAGTAATTATCCTACATTTCATTTACACACATGTTTACTTAGTTGTAGTATATTGAATCATACCTTTATCAAAGCAAATAATCAACTAGGATAATTAAATCAGTGAATTGTTAATATTTATTTCAAATTTTAATGAATGAATTATTATATTTATCGGCAAAGTTTTATTGACAACATTTATACAGCACAACTATTATGAGAATATTAATTGCAGACGATCATCATTTAGTTAGAATAGCGTTGAGGTACATTCTGACAGAAGCCTATCCAGATATAGTTTTGGAAGAGGTGGATAACACAGTTGCGTTGTTTAAAAAAGCCGTTAAAGAAAAATGGGACTTGATTATTTCAGATCTTTCGTTTCCTGGACAATCAGGACTTGAAGTTTTAAAGCAAATTAAAACACATGTACCCAAAACACCTGTATTAATATTAAGTATGCATCCTGCACAAGAATATGCAATCAGGTGTATCACAGCAGGAAGTTCTGGATATTTAACAAAAGACAATATCTCTGAAGAGTTAATTAAAGCAGTGGATCAAATATTGAGTGGAAGGAAATATTTAAATCTTGAAGTTGCTGAAATATTGGCTTCTTCTTATGAAAACAAAACGAAATCGAATGCCCACGAGAACTTATCTGATAGGGAATATCAGATATTTAAAATGTTGATTGATGGACTTAAAATGAATGATATTGCAGAGAAATTGTCCATTAGTATAAATACGGTACGGTCGCACAAAGTTCACATACAAAAGAAAATGAATCTTCAAGGTGATGCTGATTTGATTAAATATGGTATTCAGCACCATTTGGAATAGGTTCAATCTAAACACAAAAGCTTGTAGTTTACGAGCTTTAAAATGAAAAGAAATGAAAATTTTATTGGCAGATGATCATTCAATGATCAGACAGGGTTTGGTATTGCTGTTAAGACAGTCTTATCCGAATGCAGAAATTACAGAAAAAAGTAATGGCGATGAGTTGCGAGAGGCACTTCAAAACACTTCGCAAGTTTATGATATTATTGTTACCGACTTATTTATGCCGGGGCCTCCTGTAATCGAGATAATAAAACAGGCAAGAGATAGTGGCAATAAAGTGCCAATTATCATCTTGAGTATGTCATTACCAGAAAGAAATGCTGTTAGAGTAATTAGGGCGGGAGCAAATGGATATTTAAGCAAAGATACTGTTCCTGAAGAATTAATTAAGGCGATGGAACATGTAATGAGAGGAAAGAAATATATCACTCCCGAAATTGCATCGTTATTGGCAGATGCCTACCTCGATGATACGGAAAAGAAACCTCATGAATCTTTATCTGATAGAGAATTTGAAGTATTTCAGATGTTAGCACAAGGCAAGACAGTAACTCATATAGCAGAAGATTTAAAGGTGAGTATTAATACGGTAAGTACCTATAAGTCTCGTATTTTGGAAAAAATGAATTTTCAGAGTTTCGCAGATATTATTAAATATGCACATGCCAATAATTTGGTTTAGTAATATTCATGTCAGTATTAATCAATTCTTTTCAAGAAAATGTAAGTGAGGCAGGATGCGATGAAGCAGGAAGAGGTTGCTACGCAGGTCCTGTATTTGCAGCAGCCGTTATTCTGCCAAAAGACTTTTACCATCCCTTATTAAACGACAGTAAACAGGTTAAAGAAAAGGACAGAGAAAAATTGCGTGTTTTTATTGAAGAACACGCAATTTCTTTTGGAGTAGGTATCGTAAGTAACGAAGAAATTGATCAAATAAATATCCTTCAAGCCTCCTTCAAGGCAATGCATCTTGCAATTGATCAACTTAATACTCGCCCTGAGTTATTATTGATAGATGGTAATCGCTTTAAACCCTATCCGTTTATTCAGCATAAATGTATTATTAAAGGTGATGGGAAATATGCAAATATTGCAGCTGCAAGTATTTTAGCAAAAACGTATAGAGATGCCTTTATGTATCAATTACACAAACAATTTCCAATGTATGGATGGAATAAAAATAAGGGGTATGGTACTTTAATTCACAGAAACGCTATCGCACAATATGGACTCACTTCTTACCATAGAATGAGTTTTAATATCACTTAAAATAGTGATGAGCTATGAATTATGAAATATGAGTTATGAGTCCTTTGGAGATACTCAATTTCATTAATTTCAGTCCATATTAATAATGTCAATTATAACTCATACTTCATATTTCATACTTCATATTTCATATCTCATACTTCATATTTCATATTTTATCACTCCTCATTCTTCTTCATCAATAATCACTGCAGCCTTTTCGGGCTTAGGCTTCTTTCTATTCATTTGATTAATTAAATCTGCCACTACTGCAGTCCAACCTGTTTGATGACTTGCACCTAATCCTTTTCCACTATCACCATGAAAGTATTCGAAAAATAAGACAAGATCTTCATTGCCAGGTTGATTATAGAAAGGATTGTATTCTGCGTTTGAACGACGATTGCCGTTATCATCTTTTTGGAATAAGCTAATTACCCTGTTTGTCAATTCATCAGCAACTTGTTCCAAATTCATCATATTTCCCGAACCGGTAGGACATTCTACCAATAATGTATCTTGATAATAACTTGCATACTTTCTAATTGAGCGAATCAAAAGATAATTAATTGGAATCCACACAGGTCCACGCCAATTAGAGTTACCTCCAAATAAATCGGAAGTCGAATCACCCGGATCATA
>CANCKV010000336.1 GCA_947378615.1 Chitinophagaceae bacterium
AGCAATGGAACAAGAATTAAGCAATTGTCCATCGGCAGACCGAACATTCTTGTCAAGCACCTTCCCAAACACTCATTCGTTACCGGTCATGCTAAACGAAGACAGTGCAACAATAAAACGAAAGAATAAATGAACAAACTGTGGAACACTGCAACAAAATCAAAAAAACTGCAACCCATTGCACAAGAAGACTTAGTTGCAGCAAATTTGCTTTTAACCAGCCATTCGAAAATGTAAGAAATCACTAAAAAATAAAATATAATAACATGTTTAAAAGTCTATTTTCATTTGACGGGCGTATCAGAAGAACTGAATACGGAGTTAGCTTTATCATTTATATGGTAGTGGCTGTAGTTATCAATGCAATAATTGCAAGTAGTAGAGAGGCTGTATTTTTTGGGTTAGCCTATATTCCTATGTTGTGGTTTTTTTGGGCACAAGGTGCTAAGCGATGTCACGATGTTGGCAATAATGGTTGGTGGCAAATAATTCCATTCTATGTATTTTGGTTGATATTTCAAGATGGTCAATTAGGTCCTAACCAATATGGAGACAATCCAAAAGGAATTCAAGCTATTGGTGGAACAACTTATCAAGGAGGACAAATCACAGGTGCACCAGGAAGCGGTTATCAAGGAGAGCAAAACAAAGACGCATCAGGAAGTGGTTATCAAGGAGGCTATAGTGGTGGACATAATAGTCCTAATACGAACTATTCATCGACAGGAAATCCTTCTAAAACAGATGGTTACAAAGACGGAGATTTATACAAATAAGATTACAACATTATTTTAATTATTATGGGAGAAGGAGAGGTACTATCATTGTTATGCGTTGTAATAATATTTGTAGCATTTTTATTTTATACAATCATTCAATCAGATGACAATTCAAAAACTTCCGATAATTCATTAAATGATTATTCGGGTGGGTATGATGGCGGACACAATAATTATGATTCATCAAATATTCCTCAATCTGATGACTATATAACAAACACAAATGAGCAGACTATACAAACAGAAAATAATATGATTATGCACGACATTAGAAATCTTACAATTAGCAGCACAAATCCCTGTTTACTTGTTTATCTTATTGACCAAAGTGGTTCAATGAATGATAAATTTGGAAATGCTTCACACACTAAAGCAGTTGAAGTTGCAAACGCAATCAACGACATTATTTACGAAGTTGGTCTGCGTTGTATCGGCAGTGGTGGTGAACTTAAAAACCGATTTGAAATTGGAATTATTGGTTATGGCAAACAAGAAAATGCTGTTCAATCTGGTTGGGAAGGCCAACTAACAGGGAAATGGGTAGTTTCAATCAAAAATATTTTTGAATTCCCTTTGGGACAAGATAACGACAAACCAATATGGATTAAACCATATTCCGTGAGCAACACACCTATGACCAAAGCTTTTGAAAACGCTAAACGACTTTGCAATGACTGGATTAATTGGGGCAATCATAGAGACTGCCACCCACCAATTATTATAAACATAACAGATGGAGAAGCTACTGACGCAGGAAGTAGTTTTAGTGCATTAAAAAATCAGGTTGAACAAATCAAAAGCTTGAAAACAAATTATGGGTCTGTAAATATTTTGAATATTCATATTTCAACAAGAGCAGGTGATAAACTTCTATTCCCCAATGAAGTTAATACAGGCGACAAATTTGAAACCCTACTTTTTGAAATGTCAACTCCTCTTGACGAAAACATGATAAGAATTGCACAACAAAAAGGCTATGATGTTCGCAAAAATGCGAAAGGTTATGTTTTTAATGGGAATGCAACAGACTTAATTAATTTCTTAAACATAGGAACGCCACAATAATGAATATAACAGTATTACAACTCCATAAAAGAGCATCCTACGAATTTAAGCACATACAAGATAAGTATGCAATAAATTCTGAAACAAATACATTTGCTTTAGCAGATGGCACAACACAAAGTTTTAATTCCGAAATTTGGGCTGAAATTATTACAAAAGGATTTGTTACAAACCCAACATTTAATGCTTTTGAACTTATAAGCACTTTCACAAAACAAGTTTCAGAATATAAAAGTGCAAAATTTGAATTTAGTACCAATCCAGCTAAAGCTTCATTAGAGAGGGCAAAACAAAATAAAGGTGGCACAGCCACCTTTATAGGGCTACATTTCACGACTAAAAATAAAATTGAACTTATATCTTGTGGCGACACGAACCTATTTTTACAAAATTCAGAAAATAAAAGTTTTGCATTTCCCTTCACTGATGTGGATAGTTTAGATGCAAATAATAACTTTATTAATACTGAACAATTAATTCAAAAAAAAATTGATGAAAGATTTTTTAAGTTAATATCAATTGAATGCAAGTCGGATGATAAAATAATTATTGCAACAGATGCATTAAGCAGACTTATTCTTAAAAAACCAGCAACCCTTTCTGAAATTTTAAAAATTGAAGATTTTAATCAATTAAATGACTTCTGTTTAAAGCATTGGGAAAGTAAAGAACTTCAAGAGGATGATATTACTGCAATAATTATTCCTACTCAAAATAATGGAGTTGTAAAAAGAATTGAACCACCAACAGACTTTTCTTTTCCTAAAGAAAAAGAAGAAGAATTTATTCCAACCTCCTTGCAACAAAAAAAAGAAAAAAATTATTCAGATATGGAAATGAACGAAATCAGAAATCAATTTAAAGGGGTTGCACAAGACTTTCATCAAGTCAAAAAAAAACTAAAACTACAGGAAATGCTATTGATGGTAGCAATTAGCCTTTTAATGGTAAACATTCTTTTGATGTATTTTTTCAAGCCTACACATTCAAAAGATGAAATTTCTAGGTATAAAGCCAATTTAGAGAATATTATTAATGAGAAGGAAAATACAATTGGTGATTTAAATTCCGAAATTCAAACTCTGAAAAGTAAGTTAGCTGTTAATTCTCAACCAAAAGAAGAGCCAAGTAAAGAAAAGGGTGTACAGTCAAAAACAACACCAATAATTTCCAAAGAGGATGCAATCAAAAGACAAAAAGAGTTAATTAAAGCAGGTTACGAAGTTAGGGCAGACGGCATTTGGGGAGTAAATTCTGAAAAAATATGGAATGGGTATTTACAAGAAAAAAAAGACAAATAGTAATAATGGCTAAGAATTATCCAACCATAGGGGAATACAATCAACTTATTCAAAAGAAAGGTGGAAACGCTTTTAGGTCTTTGTATGATATAAGTCTTATCCCTTCAAGGACAACACCAATTAAAGTTTATCTGTTTGGGTCTGGTGCTTTTGCAGCAGTATTCAAGGGGTCTTTAAATGGAGTAAATTATGCAATTAGATGTTTTCTTACAGCAGAAGACGAAACCATAAATAGGTATAAAACAATTTGCGATTATCTCAACGAAATTCGTGCATCATGGAAAACTGAATGTGAGTTTATTCAAAATGAAATAAGTATCAATGGTATTTCCTATCCAATTTTAAAAATGGAATGGCTAAATGGCTTATTAATAAATCAATTTGTTACTAATCATTTATCAGAAAATAATATATTGACTGAATTGCAGCAAAAATTGGTTGCTGTTTCGGAAGACCTTGAAAATCACAAAATTGGACATGGGGACTTACAATGTGGTAATATTATAATAACTGGAACAGCATCTAATTTTCAGGTTAAGTTAATTGACTATGATGGAATGTATGTTCCAGCATTGGCTTACAAGAAATCAATTGAAAAAGGACGTAGTGAATTTCAGCACCCAAAAAGAACAATGAATAATTTTAGCCCTGAAATGGATAGGTTTTCATTTTGGGTAATAATTACGGCAATAGAGTCTCTTAAAATTGACAAAACTCTTTGGCGTGAAGTGATGCAAGGAGGCTTCAATACACTTGATAATTTCCTTTTTACCATTCAGGACTTTTTAAATCCAAGTCAGTCAGATTTGTTCAACAGACTGTATAAACTTAACTCATCATCGCTTAATTTTTATTTAGAAACCCTTAAATGGTTATGCAACAGTGAAGTTTCTGTTATTCCTCCGCCAACATTGTATGGTAATTCTTCAAAATCGTCAAAAACTATTCTATCAGAAAAACAGGAATATGTTCCAAAAAATCAAAGTTTTGACAGTATAGTATCAGATAATAAGTATAGAATTATTACAACAAATGGCACCGCCGCAGTTTTAACAGCAACCTTACAAAGGCTTGGTTCAACGCCATTAGAACTTGACAAACAAATCTATGAAGGAAAACTGCTTTTCATCTCAAACGGTAAAGAGACAAAACGTATTATTCTTAACTCACAACAAAACTTAATAGAAATAAAATTTGACTAACAAGTCAATACACCAAGGTGCTGCAACATCGATAGACAACAATATAACAGAAAAATAGCACGAACCGGTAACAAAAGTGTTTAGGAAAGTGCTTGCAGACGGAAGTAATTCAGCAATTCTGCTTTCTTTTAGCAATTGTATCGGCAGACCTAACACTATGGGACAATCGAGCAAGAATTAAGCAATTGAACAAGAATTATGCAATTGTCCATCGGCAGACCGAACATTCTTGTCAAGCACCTTCCCAAACACTTGTTCGTAAGCAGCAACATTTCTTGAAAGAGTATAAAAGTATAATCATTCTTGAATTTTAAAAAGTTAGCAAGAGCATTTTGAGGAAAGAATATTC
>CANCKV010000337.1 GCA_947378615.1 Chitinophagaceae bacterium
CCTCCCGTTGGTTTGCTGGAGGTAAAGGATTAGATGAATTTAGAACTGACATGCTAAAGGATAGCAGAATAAGAAAGATTGTTGATTACGAGAATTCTAATGAGGTATTTCCTGGTGTAGATGTTGCTGGAGGTATTTGTTATTTTCTATGGGATAGGGATAATAAAGGGTTATGCGAAATTGTAAATTTTTCTAATGGGAAAGGCGTTAATTCTGAAAGAGCTCTCAATTAATATCCGATTCTTATCAGACAAAGTAATGCTATTCCAATCATCAGAAAGATTTTAGCAAAAAAAGAGAACGGAGACAAACGCCTTAGTGAATTGGTTTCATCAAGGAAACCTTTTGGTTTGCCAACAAACTACAACCCAAAATCAATCGGTATTCCCTGTTGGTTTATACAAAGAATAGGTTTAAAGTTCGCAGATACTGTTGATGTTAGTGATGAAAATAAGTTGCTTGATAAATGGAAATTTCTCATACCAAAATCGCCAATTGCAGGACAAACTGATTTTTCTAAACCAGTTGGATTTTATTATGATGGAAATACAAGAGTTGCTAAGCCTGGTGAATGTTGTACAGAATCTTTTATAGTGGCATGTGCATTTGATACAGAAGAAAAAGTCTTATCCTTTAAATCTTATTTATTTACCAAAATTGTCAAGTTTCTCTTGTTACAAACTGTTATATCACAAGATGTTACTAAACAAAATTTTGCACTTGTTCCAAATATCGGCAATTACGATATTACTTATACAGATGAAATGCTAAAGAAAAGATGGGGAATTACCGAGGAAGAGTGGGTATATATTGATTCGAAAATTAGGGCGAGCGAAATAATGAATAATAAATCAACAAATGAATAGAAACGAGTTCTTTCCAAAACGTTCTGATGCGAAACCAACGATTTATGCATATTCAGACACTAATCCACAATATAAGGGGTTGCTAAAGGTTGGTTATACAAGCGTTGATGCGGCATCTCGTGTGTCACAACAATACCCCATTATAAAGCCTGGTGCTTTGCCTTACAGAATAGTTTTAGAAGAAAGTGCGATGCGTAATGATGGCAGCACTTTTACAGACCATGATATTCACCGTTATTTAAGAAACAAAGGGATTAGAAACGAAGCGGGCGAATGGTATCGGTGTACCGAGAAAGAAGTATTAGCGGCAATAATTGCTGTAAAACATGGTGAACTGAATGAAGAAAACCGTACCCTTACTTTTGGTATGCGTCCTGAACAACAAGATGCTGTTAATAAAACGGCAGTTTATTTTGATAGCTTTAATCAGGAAAAAGAAAATAAGGATAAGACACCCCGTTTCCTTTGGAATGCGAAAATGCGGTTTGGTAAAACCTTTGCCACTTATCAGTTAGCAAAGCATTTGAATTGGAAAAAGGTATTGGTACTCACCTTTAAGCCTGCCGTACAAAGTGCTTGGGAACAGGATTTATCTTCACACGTGGATTTTAAAGGTTGGCAGTTTATCAAGAAAGGCGGAACGATAACAATTGATAATGCGGATAAAGCAAAACCAATCGTCTGCTTTGGTTCGTTTCAGGATTACTTGGGAAAGAATAAGGTGGGCGGTATCAAATCGCAAAATGAGTGGGTGCATTTAACCAATTGGGATTGTGTGGTGTTTGATGAATATCATTATGGGGCATGGCGAGAGAATGCGAAAGACTTGTTTGAATCGGAAGATGAAAAGGAGATGAAATTTGACATGGGAGAGGGTTTAGAGTATTTCAATGAGGATAATATGCCTATCACCACTAATGGTTACCTCTATTTATCAGGCACACCATTTAGGGCTATCAATTCGGGGGAGTTCATAGAAGAACAGATTTTCAATTGGACTTATAGCGACGAACAAAGGGCAAAACAGGCATGGCTGGGCGAAAACAATCCTTATGCTGCATTGCCTCGAATGGTTATGCTAACGTATCAATTGCCTGATAGTATTAAAGAAATTGCCATTCAGGGCGAATACAATGAGTTTGACCTAAATACATTCTTTTCTGCGACTGGAAATCGGAATAAAGCAAAGTTTGTATATGAAGAGGAGGTTCAGAAATGGCTTGATTTAATAAGGGGTGCCTATTTAGGAACTACTGTAGATAATTTAAAGTTAGGCGGTTCAAAGCCACCGATGCCCTTTTCTGATGCAAGGTTATTGAATGTTCTATCGCATACTTTTTGGTTTTTGCCAAGTGTTGCCTCTTGCAATGCAATGAAAAATCTGTTGGGGCAAAGGAAGAATAGCTTTTATTATGAATATAAAATTATAGTAGCAGCAGGTTTGGAAGCTGGATTAGGTGTAGAGGCGTTGAAACCTGTAGAGGATGCAATGGATAATCCGTTGAAATCGAGAACAATCACTCTTTCATGTGGTAAACTAACAACTGGCGTTTCGGTAAAACCCTGGACAGGGATATTTATGTTGCGTAATTCATCGAGTCCTGAAACATATTTTCAAGCGGCATTTCGTGTGCAAACACCTTGGACTACAAAGAATCCTGATAGCGTTTCGCCAAATAAAGAGGAAATACTAAAAGAAGAATGTTATGTTTTTGACTTTGCTCCTACTCGTGCATTACGGCAAATAGCTGATTATAGTTGTAGGCTGAATATAGATGAAACCAACCCTGAAAAGAAAGTAGCAGAGTTTATCAGCTTTCTTCCTGTATTGGCATATGATGGTAGCTCGATGAAAGAAATAGATGCAGCAGGGGTTTTGGATATGGCTATGAGTGGTACTACTTCTACCCTATTGGCAAAGAGATGGGAAAGTGCTTTATTGGTAAACGTTGACAATAATACCCTTCAACGGTTGATGAATAATCCCGAAGCAATGAAAGCCTTGATGAGTATTGAAGGTTTTAGAAATTTGAATCAGGATATTGAAACTATTATTAACAAGTCGGAAGCGATAACAAAAACTAAAAAGGAAGCGAACAAACGGGAATTGACAAAAGATGAAAAGAAAGAATTATCGGATGAAGAAAAGGAATATAAAAGTAAGCGAAAAGAAATTCAAGACAAACTGATAAAATTTGCCACCCGTATTCCTGTATTCATGTATTTGACCGATTATAGAGAACATACTTTGAAAGATGTGATTACGCAGTTGGAACCTGGACTTTTTAAGAAAGTAACGGGTTTGACAGTAAAAGATTTTGATTTATTGGTGAGTATCGGGGTATTCAATAGTTCACTGATGAATGATGCTGTTTATAAATTTAAACGCTATGAAGATGCAAGTTTGGAATATACTGGCATTAATAGACACCATGAAAATAAAATTGGCGGATTTGATACGGTGATAAGCTTGGAAGACTATAAGAATAGTTATGAGAATATGGGGCAGGAATATTAAAGTGCTAGACAGGAGTCCTTCAAAAGACACCTGATTTTTGAATAGTTACTTACAATTCAATTTAATCATGGGCTTGTGGGTGAAGTTGATAAGAATAGGACATTGAATAAACTTTTGAATATAATAATGATTCCTGTTCCCCAATTGCAACACAAAATGAATTTGTAAAATTATTGAATCAATCCAACAATTTAAAAGCCCATTATAAACAATAAGAAGTAGAGTTAAATCAAGTGATAACTGCCTTATTGGATAAAGTTTTTAAAGGGGACTGTAGAATGAGTAAAAATAAAAATAATATTAATAAACTTCATGGGCTTGCACAATTCACATTGTTTGTGTCATCTTATCTGCCATTATTTATTTTAATTATAGTTAAACAGCTCTCTTCTAATTATAAGTTCCTTCATTGGGCAGGATTCACAATAGCAGGCTTGAAAATATTTGCATCAAACTTTGCTCTTTCTACATTCTTAATCATCATATCAATTGTGGGATTAATTGGTTACTGGAAAACCTTGAGCAATATAGAAGAAGTTGCCAAGAATGGATTACCAATTTCAGTAACAGATATAAAGAATAAAAATAGTGAAGCAATTGGTTACATCGCCACTTATCTTATTCCATTTCTATTTCAAAGTTTTGATGGGTGGTATGAATGTTTAGCTGTCATTTTTTTAATGACAATAATTTATCGTATCTATATAAACTCTTCACTACTATTAATTAACCCATTACTTAGTTTCATGTACTCAATTTACGAAATTGAATATCTTGTAAACAGCAAAAAGAAAAACGGGTTAATCATTTCAAAAAATAAGTATTTACAAGATGATGCGAATATTAAAATCTATGAAATAGGGCATAAACTATATTTTGCAATAGATAATTAAAAAGAAAAATTATGATATTACAGGAACTTTTAGAAAAACTATCAAACGTAAAAGAAGGGAATACTTTCTTGTATTTCATTACTCGTATTGTGAAACCTGATTTAAAGAAAGCAAGTAAAGTGATGGATAAATTTGTATTTAAAGTTTATCAAATAGACGTAAATGATGAAATTAGGAAACATCTTTACGACTTAACCAAAGAACAATTAGACTATTTAGTAAAGAAAAAAACAGAATTGCATGAATATGATGTTATTACGGATGATACTCAACAATTGTTTACTTATTCAATGACTAATAAAGCAATGTCGTTTGCAGACGTTGTAAATAATCAATTAAAATCAGGTCCTACTAAAATCATAAGTTTACAAGATATATTGGATAAAGAAGAACTTTGGGCTTATTG
>CANCKV010000338.1 GCA_947378615.1 Chitinophagaceae bacterium
TGGAAAGAATATCAATTATGTAACCGACCCTGGTTTTGAAGATATGGCTAAAATGAATTTCAAGTTGAAACCATCATCTCAGGTATTTAAGGATTTACCCGACTTTAAGTCAATCCCGATGGATAAGATTGGTTTATACAAAGATGAATACCGAAAGAAGTTACCTACGGACGAGGAAATTAATAGGTTTAGTAATGGCGATGGAAGTCAATCGCTGAATCAGGCAATATTAGATAGGAAATAAAGTGGCTGTGCTTGTATATGATATTGCAGGAAAATTAGTGTATCAAAACAATGTGTTTGCAGCCTCTGACGTTATTGAAACGGCAAAATGGACAAAGGGTAGCTATGTGGTAAAGATTAAAGACAATGCAGGTTGGCAGGTGAGAAGTTTGGAAAAAGAATAGGATTTAGAATAGAATGATTTGTTGTTTAGGTTTAATTGAGTAGGTTCGCACTCAAAAAAGCACTTTATGAACAATATAAATACACATTCTATTCATCCTAATTTTCGCATTATCCCTCTTTCAGAAGGCTCATTTACGATTGATAAGACAAAAATATTTGTTCCCTTTAATCATGATGAACATGATTTACAGCAGCGTCCTATTGGTAGTTTATTGGTGGAAGTGCAGCCATTTTGTATTGTTACTCAAAAGGATATTATCTTAATTGATACAGGTCTTGGATTTAGTCAAAATAAGCAATTACAGATTCATGCCAACTTATTGGAAAATGGAATAGAACCAAATCAAGTAACGCATGTGCTGATGAGTCATTTACATAAAGACCATGCAGGCGGGGTTAGTAAGAAAGATAATTTTGGTAATTATCGTCTTGCCTTTCCTTATGCTACTTATTATGTACAACAAAAGGAATTTGAATTTGCATTGGAAACAGGTTTTCCTGTCTTTATGACCGAAGAGATTGGGGTACTAGAAGATAATATTCAGGTAGAGTGGCTAGATGGAAATGGAATAATTGATAGCATTGAAGATGTGAAGGTTACTTATGAAATTACGGGTGGTCATAGTCCTTTTCATCAGGTATTTAGTATTGAAGTAGGTGGACAAACTCTTTTCTATGGTGGAGATGATGCCCCTCAACTACAACAAATGAAGAGTAAGTTCGTAGCCAAATATGATTTCGACGGTAAAAAATGTATGGAATTAAGACAGAAGTGGTGGCAGGAAGGTCAAGAAAGCAATTGGACATTTTTATTTTACCATGACATCAAAGCAGCGGTGCATTCATTTTAAATTCTATTTTACCACAATGTGAGAAATGAAGAGGTTCATGTTTCAGGTTATATAACTATTAGAAAAGAGAAAAATCTAAACACATAGGCTCATAGTCACATAGAAAAGACATAGTTTTTTTCACTTTTTTATTGAAAAGAAGGTCACATAGGAATCCTACTTCGTAGTATTATTGGAACACAACTTTCTGAAAAGAATTTATATAGTAGTAAACAAGGAAAAACTAGGGACAAGGTTTTCAATTAATACGAATCTGTAAGAACGATGAAAAACTAAAAATCCTTGTGTTTCTTTGTGATATTCTTTGTTTTCTTTGTGTTAAGACAATTGTCCTAAATTAATATTGTATTAAAACTAAGAAACTACTATTTTTATCCCTGTCAATTTAACAACTAACATACATGGCTACGAGTAAACCGCTTATTTCTACCTCATTTAGTTACGAGACTCAAGAAGAAACATTGGACATCAAACCGCAAGGTGCAAAGTTGGAAATTGGTATTCCTAAGGAATTTGCTTTTCAAGAAAATCGAATTTCACTTTCTCCCGAAGCAGTGGGTGTGCTTGTTAATAATGGTCATCATGTGATGGTAGAACATCATGCCGGTCAGGGAAGTCATTATTCAGATAGAGATTATGCAGAAGCGGGTGCTACGATTGTTCATGATAAAGCAAAAGTTTATCAGGCACCGATGCTGTTGAAGAGCGCCCCTGTGGTAGAAGAGGATATGGAGTTGTTGCAGATGAACCAAACTATTATTTCTCCGATACATCATTCTGCACTCAAACAATGTATTGTAGCGAAGATGATGGAGAAAAAAATCACAGCACTTAGTTTCGAAAATCTAAAAGATGACAATGGTAGTTATCCGATTGTGAGGAGTATGAGCGAAATTGCAGGAAGTGCCTTAATGCTGATTGCAGGACAATATCTGAGTAGTTTCAATAAGGGGAAGGGCGTTCTATTGGGAAGTATTAGCGGTATTCCTCCTACTAAAGTAGTGATAGTAGGGGCAGGAATAGTGGGCGAAACGGCGACTAGGAATGCACTTGCACTTGGAGCATCAGTCAAGGTTTTTGATAATAATATTTATCGACTCAAAGAATTACAGAATAATATTCATCAGCGAGTATGGACAAGTGTTTTGGAGCCTCGAATCCTTGCCAAACAACTTAAAACCTGTGAAGTGGCAATCGGTGCATTAAGTAATGAACATGGTCGTGCACCGATAGTTGTTACCGAAGAAATGGTAGCAGCAATGAGACCGGGAAGTATTATTTTGGATGTTGCAATTGACAGAGGTGGTTGCTTTGAAACTAGTCAATTGACAAGTCATGAGAATCCTACGTTTGTAAAGCATAATGTCATTCATTATTGTGTGCCTAATATTCCAAGTGGTTTTGCCCGTACGGCTAGTCAGGCGATTAGCAATGTGTTGATGCCGCTAATCATAACGATGGGAGATGAGGGAGGAATTGAAGAGATGATTTGGCACAATGTGAACCTGCGTGAAGGCATTTATCTGTTTAAAGGGGCTTTGACAGATCAGTATATCAGTGAAAAATTTAATCTTAAATACACCGACCTGCATTTGTTGATGGCGAGTAGGAGGTAGAGAGAGTGATGAATTATGAGTGATGAGTTTTTTATGAAAGAAAAATGATTCTATTTTTTTATAATTTGATTCTGTTTCATAATAGTGCACTAATTATCAAAGTATGTTTTCTTTTTCAAAATATAAAACAGCAATTCAACATCTAAACCATTATTCGCAACGTTAAAGCCATTCTAATTGATAGGGCTTGGTACTTTTACAAATGGCTATTGTGATAATAGAAAATGTCGAAACAAAAGGTATTTATCACAATTCATTTAAAGAAAAAGATGATGAAATATATCTTGACGAGTTTTTTAGGTTGTTTGCTAATTTTCTTTTCTGCAAAAGCAGAGATTCGTAATCATTCAACTTATACTAATCCAATAAATAATCCGGACACAATAACGCTACTGACTCTTTTGCAAGATGTTCCTAAGATGCAAGAGATGGTGTATAAAACTACTAAGGATACCACCCTCAAAATTTATTATTCAAAGCCTGCTGATGCTAAAAAAGGCAAGAAATATCCTGCTATCATTTGGATTCATGGTGGAGGATGGACTAGTGGCACTGCAAGTACTTTCTTCCCTCATGCAAAGTATTTTGCAAGCAGAAATGCAGTGGGTTTCAGTATAGAATATCGATTGATAAAATATAATGGTACAGGTCTTGCCGAGTGTTTGGAAGATTGTAAGTCGGCGATTCGCTTTATCCGTGCACATGCTAAAGAATTGAATATTGACCCTGACCAAATCATAGTTTTAGGCGATTCTGCAGGAGGACATTTAGCAGGTTGTTTGGGTACTATTGATGGATTTGAAGACCCTGCCGATGATATGAGTGTGAGTGCAAAACCGAATGCAATGGTTTTGTATAATCCTTGTGTGGATATGACGATTTATCCTTTAGTAAAGAATGTTTTGAGTAATCAGATTAAAAATATAAAAGCATTGGATTCCTCCTCTATAAAGCCTGAGGATTGGCAGTTAGCTCGAACATTTTCTCCGATTAGTTATGTGAAGGCAGGTCAGCCGCATTGTTTAATCTTGCACGGTTTAAATGATAAAGTCATCCCTTGTGAACAATCTGTTCGTTTTACTGAGGCAATGAAGAAAGCAGGTAATGATGCTAAAATATCATTATTGCCAAACACAAGGCATGCTTTTGTAGTTCCAAATTATACGGCAACAGAACAACAAGTAGTAGATGCTATCGCAGAAGGGGATAAATATTTGACTAGTCTCGGTTACTTAAAAGGGGAACCTATGCTTAGAGTTTCAGAGGTGCCGAGTTGGAAGCCGAGGAAATAGGATAAGAGAATCAGAGGAGATGAGGATAAGAGGGAAAGAGTGGGGCGATTCAATTGGTTAAATTCTTCAATTAAGTAGAATTTTTCATTCAGTTATTAATCATCATTTTGTAATAAACTATTCTTTATGCTAGATAAATTAAAAATAAAAGCAACTGTCTTTGTCATTATTTGTTTATTTCTTTTCAATCATTCTAAGGCACAAGGCACTTCCGATTCAATTATTAGATATGGAATGGAAGTTAGGTATCCCGCAGCTAAATATGGGTGGGGATGGGGACAGGCGATTTTACTGAATGCTATCCACCAAAAATATGAAGCTAGCAATGGTATTGCAGAAAAGGAAAAGTACTTCAACTATATAAAGACTGCAATGGATGCAACCTTTTCAAAAGCAAATGGGCATTCTCCTAATGATGTTGTTTCTGGTTTAGGGCTAGCTTTTTTGGCAAGAGTTACCAAAGAAGAGAAATATAATCAAAAGGCATTCTTAATTTATAATCAATATCAACA
>CANCKV010000339.1 GCA_947378615.1 Chitinophagaceae bacterium
AAGACAATAAAGATATTCCTAATTGATGGAGATCCAAATGGTAGAATGAGTTGTGAACTTTCAAATTGGTCTGGTAAAGCATATAAATTCCAAGAATCAAAATAAAAGATTGTCATGATAGAGAGGATCTTAGTAGTACAGGGGTGTATTTACTTTTTGGAAAAGATGATGATGGAAAAGATAAGGTTTATATAGGGGAGGCAGAATCAATCTTGAAACGTCTCAATCAACAATTAACACAAAAAGATTTTTGGAATGAGGCAATTATATTTATTAGTAAAGATGAAAACCTAAATAAGGCACATATAAAATATCTGGAAAATAGGCTTCATGAAATAGCAAAATTAGCCAAGCGATACAAAGTTGATAATTCAGTTGTGCCAACACAATCTTCAATTTCAGAATCAGATAGAGCAGAAATGGAAGAATTTATTGAATATATAAAAATGCTTGTAAATACATTAGGTCATAAGGTTTTTGATGATAAAAGAGAATTTAAGCCAAAACAAAAACAAGACAGTTTCTATATTAAAGCTGTAAGAGGTGCAGATGGTCAAGGTGAACCCTCTTCTGATGGCTTTGTTGTGTTTAAAGGTTCAAAAGCAGCCGTTACATTTGTTGCTTCAACATCAACTAGTTTCATCACATTTAGACAAAAATTAATTGATGAAGGAGTTTTGATAGAAAGAAAAGAATACTATGAATTCAACGAAGATTATATCTTCAGTAGTCCTTCTGCAGCTGCGATTATATTAATGGGAAGAAATGCGAATGGTTTATTAGAATGGAAAAATAAGGAGGGCAAAACGCTTAAGGAATTAGAGTCATTTGAGAAATCTTCAAATTGATAATATGGTTGAACAAAATAAAAAAGAAGCTGCAAGGAAGAAATCGCTCGGAGAATTGGGAGAGCTATTTGCTTTAAAAGCGTTGGTAGATAATAGATTTGATAAGATTAGAAATTTGAATGATGATATTTTAAACGAAAAATTTGCAGATATTGAATGTGAGAAAGATGGGATTAGATATATTGTGAGTGTAAAAGCACGAAACAAATACCAAATAAATGGGAAACTGAATTCTCGATATAATCTAGGTGAGCATGTTTATGAAAAGGCTGCATCTGCTGAAATAAAATATAATGCTTCTGCAAATTGGATGGCAATCCAATTTGATAGTAAGTCTTTTTCAATTTATTTTGGGTCATTAAAAGAATTAAATGGAAGCAAAGCAATTCCTATTGATAAGTGTATGAAAGGACAAGTAGGAGAAATTTGGGTACTTGATAAACGGCACTATTTCGATTTTGGTTTTTATTCAAATAATGCCATTGAAATAAAATGAGCAATGTTACTTCACTTCAAACTCAAATAGTCTTCCTGAAAATAGTTGCTTAGTGGTTGTATCCTACTACTATTATATTTTACTTTTTCGAAGTATAAATTAGTACAATTGCCTTAGAGAGGTAGAATGATTTTATTTTGCTTGCATTGTCAATCCCTTTACTTTAGCTTATTATAATTAATCTATCTCTCGAATTAGTATGACTATTAAAATTTCATTTGTTCTGTCCATAATTGTATTGTTTGGTATTGCCTGCAATAATTTACACGAAGACTCCAATGTAAATGAATCTAAAACTTTCATTACTAATGACACTATTCCCGAAATTAGAGGAAAGATTAATCCCGCTGCTGTAGCAATGTATGAGAAATCTTTAGAGGACACCCTCAATCATTGGAAGTTTGCGGTTTCTGTATTTGAAACGAAGTTTAGATTTAAGTATTTGTTGAAGATGAAATACGAGGAAATAGATGAACAGGATACTCTTGCAATACCCAATTTTGGTACTGAGCCTATTGTAGAGATTCACAAAGGAAAGGATGATTTTAGCTGTATAGTTGGTTTTTTGGATAAGAAGAAGCAGTTTAAGGAATACAAGCAAGTGGCAATAAAAAACAATCAGTTGAAGCTTACTACCTTAAAAAGATACTTTGTGGGGGTTTATAAGAATGTAATACAATAGTGGTAATAAAAAAGACATAGAGTTAGTTCGTATCGATAAATACTTTTTTAAAAGGTATATTTGTTGCTTTATTTTTATTAAAAGATTGAATTATGGGACTTGTATATGCCGACATCACGTTGATAAATGGAGAAGATGTTATTCTTGCTAAACGCCATATTATTGGTCAAGAAGAAATCAAGCAAATGACAGTAAATATGTTAGTGGATTCGGGTGCTTACATGCTTGCCATAAACGAAAATATTCAAGAACAGCTTCAACTTCCAATACTTGAAAAAAGAAAAGCACAGATGGCAGATGGAAGTATTAAAGAATACAATGTTGTGGGGCCGATTGAATTACGTTTCAAAAACCGACAATGCACCTGTAGGGCAATGGTTTTGAATGGCGATAATGAACCATTATTAGGAGCAATCCCAATGGAAGAAATGGATGTACTCATTCATCCTTTAAGACAAGAATTGATTGTTAATCCCGAACATCCTTATTTTGCCCAACTAAAGATGAAGTAGGGATAGAGTCCATTAAACTAAAATACACTTTAGATTTAAAACAATCTCTTTTTTATATTCCTTAGAACATTACTTTTACAAATGTTACATTTGTAGCCTTTGAACGAATTGAAAAGAAAGTAATACACGACAGTAATGAGCGAAGAAAAGAGTTTAAATTTTATTGAAGAGATAGTAGAAGCTGATTTGGCAAGTGGAAAACACAAAACCATCCTAACCCGTTTCCCTCCCGAACCAAATGGTTACTTGCACATCGGACATGCGAAAAGCATCTGTCTGAATTTTGGATTGGCAAAGAAATATGGTGGTGCCACAAATCTTCGTTTCGATGATACAAATCCTGTTACAGAAGATACCGAATATGTAGATAGCATCAAAGAAGATGTAAAGTGGTTGTTGAGTAATGAGAATCCTTGGGCGCAGGAGTTATATGCGTCCGATTACTTTGAACAGATTTATCAATTTGCAGTTGACCTGATTAAAAAGGGATTGGCGTATGTGGATGATAGCACTAGTGAGGAAATAGCTACGCAAAAGGGCACGCCAACACAACCCGGTATAAATAATCAATATAGAGACCGTTCTGTAGAAGAAAACTTGCAATTATTTACCGCTATGCGGGATGGAAAGTATAAGGATGGCGAAAAGGTATTGCGTGCAAAAATTGATATGGCAAGTACTAATATGCTTTTACGTGACCCAATCATCTATCGCATTAAACATGCACATCATCACCGTACAGGAGATAATTGGTGCATCTATCCGATGTATGATTTTGCACATGGACAGAGCGATTCTATCGAAAATATTACCCATTCTATTTGTACATTAGAGTTTATTCCACACCGTCCAATGTATGATTGGTGTATTGAGAAATTAGAAATATATCCTTCCAAGCAATATGAGTTTGCCCGTTTGAACATGACTTATTCGGTGATGAGCAAAAGGAAATTGTTGCAATTGGTGAATGAACAACACGTTTCTAGTTGGGATGATCCTCGGATGCCGACAATCAGTGGAATGCGTAGAAGAGGATTTACACCTGAGAGTCTTCGGGAATTTTGTGATAAGATAGGCGTTGCAAAAAGGGAGAATCTGATTGACTTTAGTCTATTGGAATTTTGCGTTAGAGAACACCTAAATAAAATAGCTCAAAGAAGAATGGTGGTTTTCGACCCGTTAAAAGTGGTGATTACTAATTATGAACTTGGCGAAGAAATACTCTTGAGCGAAAATAATCCTGAAGATGAAAATGGTGGCGAAAGGAATGTGCCATTCAGTAAAGAGATCTACATAGAAAAGGACGACTTCATGGAAGTGGCTCCTAAGAAATATTTCCGTTTAGCTCCGGGACAAATGGTACGTTTGAAGAGTGCCTACATCATCAAATGTGATGAAGTAATAAAGAATGCGGAAGGGAATATTGTTCAATTGAATTGTTCTTATATCTCCGAAAGCAAGAGTGGCAGCGATACGAGTGGTATTAATGTGAAGGGTACCTTACATTGGGTAAGTGTGGCAAAAGCTGTTCCGATAGAAGTTCGTTTGTACGACCGTTTGTTCACCGAAGAAAATGTGGCAGCTGCTGAAGGTGATTTCAAAGGGTATATCAATCCTGATTCATTGACAGTATTGCCAATAGCGTATGGTGAACCTTCTTTGAAAGAGGCAACACTTGAGGAGAGGCATCAGTTTATTAGAAAAGGCTATTTCTGTGTTGATAAGGAAAGTACACCTGATAAATTAATATTTAATAGAACAGTGACACTGAAAGATACTTGGGCGAAAGTGAATCGATAGTTGTTAGTGGTTAGTTATTAGTGCTTTCAAATATAAATCTTTAAAAATGACAGATTTCTGTTATGAAAACAATAATGAACCTTCGATGACTATTGTTACAAAAAAGGATGTTTAGGAAACAACAATACGGCTTGAAGAAGCGATATTGAAATCGAAACAATCGATAAATATTTGGATGGTTTGCATAAACTTAATTCTGTGTGTTTCGTTAATAGTTTCAATGAAGTATTTTACTTATTAATAATACAATAATGGCTTACACTCAACATACCTTTCAAACAGAGCAGACATCTATTTCAGAAGTGTT
>CANCKV010000340.1 GCA_947378615.1 Chitinophagaceae bacterium
CATTTTCCTCAACAAATTCTTAACGCTATATTCTTTGCTACGCAATTTTTCTGAACAATTGTCATAAATGTCCTTTGCAGTTGTTGGAGAAAGAATATCGTGAACATCAAAATATCGTTGTAATTCTAAGTGTGTCCAATGATATAATGGGTTCCTCAAAGTGTAAGGAACTGTGGCAGCCCATTGTTCAAACTTTTCATAGTCCGATTTATTTCCTGTACAATAAGCTTCGTTCACTCCATTAGTACGCATTGCCCTCCATTTGTAATGATCTCCATATAACCAAACCTGCGTAAGATTTTCAAAATTCTTATCTTCAGCAATTTGTTGTTGAGGCAAATGACAGTGATAATCAATAATAGGCATGCTCTTCGCATATTCATGATATAAAACTTCTGCTGTTTTATTCTTCAGCAAGAAATTTTCATCTAAAAAACTTTTCATATAAATTTTTGTTTTATGTTTAGTGATTAAAAACTTTTTCTACAAATGCTACAATAATTTTCTTAAAAATGCAAATATTCATTATAAAACAACAATCTGAATCGAAACATAGATAATATTTTAATACAACGATTTCACTTTTATACTTCTTTGTATTATTTCCTATTTTTCTTTTAATTATTTATTAATCTTTTTGCCAACTCTAACTTTAGTTCTTTAATTCCTTCAACCGCCAATTCTGCCATTTTCTTTGCTCCATCTGGACTAAAATGAGTATCATCTTTTTTTCCTTGAGGATAGTTCACATTGCCAACCTCTACATAATTATAGAGTTTCTTAGATGCTTCATCCCCTAAATCACTAACAACTTTCTTACTTCTTGCTAGCATATCAATGAAAGGTACTTTTAAAGAATCAGCAATAAATGCAATGGCATCAGGATAATTACCATGTGTATCTGTCAAAATCCCCCCTTTAAAAGTGCGCCTTGTTATCGGCGTCAAAAGGACAGGAATCCCCCCTTTTGCTCTTGATTCCAAAACAAATCTTGTCAGATTTGCTTTAAATTCAGTGATTGATGTTCCTACAGCAGGCTTATCCACTTTTTCATCATTATGACCAAACTCTATCAATAAATAATCCCCTTGGTGTATGTTATCAATCACTTGTTTCCATCGCCCTTCATTGATGAAAGACTTTGTACTGCGACCATTCATCGCTTTATTTTCGACAGAAATACTACTATTAAATTGTTTGACAAACTCCATTCCCCACCCCGTCTCAGGAAATACTTTTGCTTCTTTAATTGCCATGGTAGAATCTCCAATCATCCATACTGTAAGTTTCTTTTTTTGAATCACAAATGAAGTAACTACAATAAAAAGCAAACCCAATAACAACTTCCCAAACTTCAAATTAACATCCCTTAAATTCATAAACAACTAGTTGATTAAACAAAATCACTAAAACTTACCCTCCATCAATAACCTTTTACCAAAAACCTATTACCATTCACTTTATACCTTTTACCTATTACCTATGACTTAATACTTCAGCCTTTCCATCTCCACAGCTGCCTGAATAAACATTCCTACGCCCTTAGCGTCATTCTTAATTACTTTTTCACTTAAATAATATTGATATGAACCATCTCTATAGGGTGTTCCACCTAAACCTGCTACACTTACAGTTCCATTCAGATTTACTTGTCCATTAGAATCAGTTTCAATAAACTTATTCAAAATTCCATTATATCCTTTTTCTGCTATTTTTTTATAATGCTTATCAATAAATCCAAGTCTAACTCCCTTTGCCATTGCATAAACAAACATGCAGGAAGCAGATGCTTCCAAATAGTTACCCTTTGCAGTGGCTTTGTCGAGAATTTGATACCAAACACACGACTTATTATCTTGATATTTTTGAAGGACAATTGTCAAGCGATTAAATATCGCCAATAATTGAACTCTTTTAGGATGATTAACAGGGAATTTCTCTAATACATCTACTAAGGCTGCCGCATACCATCCATCTGCACGCCCCCAAAAGTTTTGAGATAACCCTGTAATAGAATCCGCCCATTTCTCTTTTTTACTTTCATCCCAACCGTGGTATAAAAGACCTGTTTTGGCATCTCGAGCATGATTTTCCATATAAATAAACTGATTGGCAATATCATCGAAGTCGGCATCCTCATGAAACAAAGTAGCATACTCCGTATAAAATGGTTCACCCATATACAATCCATCCAACCACATCTGATATGGATAGCGTTTCTTATGCCAAAAGCCCCCTTCATTAGTTCGAGGTTGCTTTTTTAATTGTTCTCTCAAATTCAATAATGCCTTATGGTATTTATCTTGACCTGTCTTCTGGTATAATAAAAGAACTGTTCTGCCTAATAGAATATTATCAATATTATAATCTTCCTTTTTATACCCTTTAATTGTGCCGTCTTCAGCAATCAATTGATCAAGATAACTTTTCATGTAATTAAAATACTTCGAATCAGAAGTTTGTAACCAAACTCCTTCAATTCCTTTCATAAGCACTCCCCTATCGTAATCCCACTTTACTGAAGAAGCTGTATCAGACCATATTTTCATGGTAGTTGCCGCCATCTTCTGTGACCAAGTCTGTCCGTTTACTTGTGCTGCAAACATTGCGAGAATGCACAAAGTCACAAAGAATAACTTTCTTAAAAACAAAATATTTTCTTTAATGATCATTTATCAACATTTATTAGCTAGAACAAAACTAGTTTGACAATACATTTTTCTCAGACGCCCACTTCTTTTGCCATTTAGGATAACTATTTAAGACCTTCTGCGGTTGATAATTATACCAAGAATACCCATCTCTACGTTCGCGCGTAACCTCAGCAAGGGAGTAAACTACCTTGCTATCCCTATTGCAAAAAATAGGTTTATGTGTAATCAATTCGTAATATCTTGTCCAAATTGGAGGGGCAGAGCTATCAGTTATTACTACTTTATCCGAAGTTGAAATCCTGAAATCTGTCTTCATTGTTGGTGCATCAATTTTCTGTACCCGAGTATTATATATTTTAGAATCCTGAAACCATGACACCACTCCTTGAATAGCATTAATAATTTCCTTAGAAGGATGGTCAATACTCATTAAAAATAGCACCAAATCTGCACTTTCACTGCTACAGATACTTGGTGGTTCAAATTTTCTAGCCCATGCTGGTTGCAAGGTAATTTCATCATGCTGCTGACACCAAGCTGTGAGCTTTCCCCCGTCAACAATTTGAGTTTTGATGATACAATCTAATCCCTTTTCATAGGCATTCTTTATGTTTACTCGATATTGCTCATTTACAAAATCATATTGTGGTTTACCCTCAATAATATCTTTTAGAAGTTTCATTACACCTCCCATTGCTCCATCATTATAAGTAATGTGTTTGCTATAATTATTTTCTATTGGAAAATATTGAGGCCATCCCCCATTATTATATTGTGCTTTTAGGATATAATCTATGCCCTTAATTGCCCCTTCCTTATACTTTTCAATTTTTAGAACTTGATATGCAATTGCTAACGCAGCAATCTGGGTGTAACAGGTGCCATTATCAAAAGTAGTATTTAGGACATCCTTATTATTGCGCAAAGCCTCTTTTTGTTCATCGGTTAAAATAGCAAATACATCATAATTCTTTGCCCATCCGCCATTGTTCTTTTGAAATAACAAGATATTGTCACCTATTTTTTCTACATCTGTAGGTTTATATCGAGGTTTATCGGGTAATGGATTGATGACCCTTTCTTTTTCAAAACCATGATACCAATGATTAAAATTATCTGAGAATGGTGCATAAGCAATTTGATTCAAACTTTTCTTTTTGCTTTTATCCTGTGCAATTGCAGGATTGCCTAATACCAAAAGCAAGACAAATACAATGATTTGAATATGAGCAACTATATATTTTAAACCTAAACTCCTTACTCTCATTGTTTTAAATTAATATGCACAAGCAAATTCTTGAATGTCCCTAATCTGCAAAACTGTTGAGACTACAAATAATAAAATAAATTATCATTCCCCTATCAATGCAGTGCTTTAAGATTTCTCAATATAGCAAAACAACAAATTTTTAAGTGTCAAAAATACTTTTATGCACCTTTTGACTATCCTGCTCTATCCTGCAATATTAATAAATTAATTTCCTGTAAACAATTCCTATTCAACTTTCAGACAATTCAATACTTGAAATTCCTTTCAATTTTATTTGAAATAACTGTACAAATATGAAAAGTCTCAACACATAGTGAGAAACTAGGCGGCTCATGTTTCCTATTTATATAACTTTTAGTAAAGAAAAAAGGCTAACACATAGCCACATAGAAAAATCATAGTTTTTTCTTTTATTTATTGAAAAGGAGGGCACATAGGAATCCTTCTACGAAGAATTCGAAACGCATTTATTGGATGAAGTTTTATAGTGGTGAGAAGTGAAGGGGTTCTGTTTCCTATTTATATAACTTTTAGCAAAGGAAAAAGGCTACCACATTGGCACATAGCCACATAGAAAGGACTATCCTTTTTATATATTTTTTAGTAAAAAGAAGGTCACATAGGAATCCAATGTCGTTAAGTTAAGGGTATTAACCGAAAATTAGAGTGTCAGCCTGAGCCTGTCGAAGGCGCACAAAGAAGGAAAGA
>CANCKV010000341.1 GCA_947378615.1 Chitinophagaceae bacterium
TGAAGGACTACACTTGAATGAGAAGGGCTATGCAGTATGGAAAAAAATTATCCTTGATTTCATACTTGAAAATAATATTACTTTACGTTAAATGAATTTAAATTGATCTACAAGGCACTATCTACTTCATTTACTCCTGCAGGCTACAAAAGAGAGTATTACAAGTGGTTTAGCAACCATTTGCAAAGAGATATGGAATTGCTTGTTTTTGGTGATTCAGGTCGTCCAATTATATTTTTTCCAACTAGAACTGCGAGGTTTTTTGATTATGAAGATTGGAGTGTAGTAGATGCCTTTAAAGATAAATTGTTAGCCGGAGAAATACAGCTTTTTTGCATTGATAGTGCTGACCAACAAAGTTTCTATAACAAAGCAATTCCTCCAGCTCAACGAATATTGAAACACGACCAATTTGAACAATACATCCTTCAGGAACTAATTCCATTCATTAAATTAAAAAATAGTAATCCAAATTTTATTTCAGCAGGTTGTAGTCTCGGGGGGTATCATGCAGTAAACATTGCCTTGCGGTATCCCATTCTTTTCAAAAAAGTGGTTGCAATGAGTAGTCGTTATGACCTAACCTTACGGCTTGCGTATTTTGATGATTTATTTGATGGATATATGGATGACCATATTTATAGCCATACGCCCACTAAGTTTTTGCCGAATATCTTTAATCCACATAGTCTTGAATTATTAAGAAAACTCGATATAACTATCGTAATAGGAGAAGATGATGCATTTTTAAATAACAATAATCTGTTACATCAACAATTGACAGAAAAACATATCAACCACAAGTATTATGTTTGGAAAGGAGAAGCCCACAAAGCTCAATATTGGATTCAAATGGTAAAACTCTATTTTTAGTGGTTAGTGGTTAGTGGTTAGTGGTTAGTGGTTAGTTATGAGTTATGAGTTATGAGTGACTCATAACTCATAACTCATATTTCATAACTCATATTTCATAACTCATATTTCATAACTCATATTTCATAACTCATATTTCATAACTCATATTTCATAACTCATAAAAAAAGGTACTTCCCTGTATAGCTTTCCTCTATTTTCTTGATTCCCCTTGGAATGCCACTATACACTAATCCTCCTCCTGCATCCCCTGCTTCAGGCCCTAAGTCTATCAACCAATCTGCGCATTTAATAACATCTGTATTATGTTCAATCACCAATAAAGAATGACCTTGTTCAATCAATTTATAAAAAGATGCAAGTAGTTTTTTGATATCATGAAAATGTAATCCCGTAGTAGGTTCATCGAATACAAATAATATATGTCCTGCTCCCTTTCCTTTTCCAAGAAACGAGGCCAATTTCACACGTTGTGCTTCTCCGCCACTCAAAGTATTCGACGACTGCCCAAGTTTTACATAACCAAGTCCTACATCTTGTAAGGTTTTTATGGCTTTTATCAAATTCTTTTCTTCTTCAAAGAACTCAATTGATTCATCTACACTCATTTCCAATATGTCATAAATGCTTTTACCTTTATAAGTGACTTCAATGACTTCTTCTTTAAACCGTTTGCCACCACATACTTCACAGGTCAGATGTACATCCGCTAAGAATTGCATTTCTACAATTTGTTCTCCCTCTCCCTTACATGCATCGCAACGTCCACCATCTACATTAAATGAAAAATGTTTAGGCTGAAACCCCCTTATCTTAGAAAGTGGTTGTTTAGCATACAAGTCCCTTATCTCATCGTACGCCTTAATATAGGTAATAGGGTTACTACGTGATGATTTTCCAATTGGATTTTGATCAATCATTTCTACCTGTGAAATGTAATCAACATCTCCTGTTAGTGCTTTATGTAATCCAACCTTTTCAGCAAATTCTCCTTTCAACTTTTGTAAGGCAGGGTACAGGATTTGTTTTACTAAGGTAGTTTTTCCACTTCCGCTCACACCTGTTATAACGGTTAATATATCTAACGGGAATTCTACAGTAATATCCTTCAAGTTATTTTGTCGTGCTCCTTCTACAGTAATGCTTCTATTCCACTTTCTAATAGCTTTTGGAATTTCAATCTGTAGTTCTCCTTTCAAATATTTTCCAGTAAGACTATCAGGGTTATCAATCAATTGTTGATAGTTTCCCGCAGCCACTACTTCGCCACCAAGATGCGATGCCAAAGGCCCCATATCAATCACGTAATCGGCTTCACGCATCATCATTTCGTCATGTTCTACCACTACCACTGTGTTGCCAAGTGATTTCAATGACTTCAATACTCCGATTAGTTTTTCCGTATCTCTGCTATGCAAACCAATTGAAGGCTCATCCAAAATGTAAAGTGAGTTTGTAAGGTTACTACCCAAACTTCTTGTCAGTTGTATCCGCTGACTTTCACCACCACTCAGACTATTTGCCAATCTATTCAACGTCAAATAGCCTAAGCCTACATCTATCATCGTTTGTAATCTTTGGTGTACTTCCAATAATATCCGCTTAGCAACTTGACTATCACTTTCGCTTAATGTTATTTTATCAAACCAGGTCTTTAAATCCTTTATTTGCAATTCACAGAGTTCACCAATATGACGTCCATCAACTTTTACATACAAAGCCTCTTTCCGAAGCCTGTAACCTTCGCAATCAGGACATTTTGTCTTCCCCCTGTATCTGCTTAAAAGTACCCTATATTGAACTTTATAAAGATTGGCTTCTACCTCCTTGAAAAAGGCATTGATACCCTCAATATATTTTGCTCCCGTCCATAAAAGTCTGTATTGTTCTTTTGTCAAATCCATGATAGGCTTATGAATAGGGAAATTGACTGTAGAAGCCCCCCTAATAAATCGGTCTTTCCATTCACTCATCTTTTCCCCTCTCCAACAGGCAACAGCACCTTCGTAGAGGCTCAATCTTTTATCTGGAATCACAAGATCCTCATCAACCCCTAATACCTGACTAAAGCCTTCACATGTTGGACATGCGCCATAAGGATTATTAAATGAGAATAAATTTGGAACAGGTTCCTCAAATTGTAAGCCATCCATTTCGAATTTGTTGCTAAAATGAACATATTCTTTCCCGTCAATTTCTAGGAACATCTGACCGTCGCCTTCGTAAAATGCAATGCCTATGGAATCACTTAATCGATGTAAATCATCTTCATCAAATTCTTTGGTGACTATTCGGTCAATTAATACATAGGATGGAGACTTCTTAGCATTACTCACAAGACGCTTCTTTAATTCAGCGTCACTAAGTTCAAGTATTTCTTCGATTCTGATAGGGTCTAATGAGCCACCTTTTTCTTCGTTTGGTAAGGCAAGTCTGCTAAATCCTTTACCCATCAAAATATTTAGTTCTTCCCTAATTTCTCTGTTTGCATGTTGTTTAAAAAGAACAACGATAATTACTTTTTTCGAGTGTTCAAGTTGTGAAATAACATTGATTACATCCTGAACATCATCTTTTTTAACTTCTTTACCACTAATTGGCGAAATTGTCTTACCAACTCTTGCGTACAACAGTCGTAAGTAGTCATAAATCTCTGTCATACTCCCTACTGTACTACGTGGGGTTCGAGTAATTACTTTTTGTTCAATAGCAATTGCAGGGCAAAGTCCTTTAATATAATCAACATCAGGCTTCACCATCCTTGCCATAAATTGACGTGCATAAGAGCTTAAGCTTTCTGCATAACGTCGTTGCCCCTCTGCAAACAAAGTATCAATTGTAAGAGAAGACTTGCCACTTCCACTCACTCCGGTAACTACTATAAATTGATTTCTAGGGAATTCTACAGTAATATTTTTAAGATTGTGCGTTCTAGCTCCCTTGATTAATATATTATTATTGGTATTAGTTTGTGTAGATGTTAATTCAGTAACACCTATTTCTGCTCTGTTACCTTCCTTTTTCTTTAAGTTTTCTTTTCCTTTTTTGTCTGCTAATTTCTCCATAACTGAAGCAATATAAACATAACCGTGCTAATTAAGTTTAAAATTTCGAAAACTAGTTCTCCCAATTTACAATTTTATTAAAGACAATACTTCTTTCAACAAATGAAGTTGATGAAATTACGTGTTATCGAATAGTCCATTTTGGCATTTAGTAGCTTTATTCATCTATTTTTTGACATTATTTATTATATATAATAAATAATGATTTTCAATCGATAAATCAAATGTTATTAAATTTTATTTTAGAATACGGATTTCCACAATTGAAATTTAATTTCAATTCGTTGAACGCTGTAAATTCTTTAAATAAATACTAGATTCATCTACTTAATTAATTCAACTCCTTCATTGTAAGTGTATTTTTAAATTTAGTCCATAGCTCCTTTTTGGGTTTATATTCGTTATTGAATAGTGCTTTGTAAGATTTTTTGATTTTCAATGAATTATACTTGTTTTGGCAGTAATCAAATTTTCTCAAATGCATTGATAAGTAAATAGATGAATTGCCATCTAAATGACATCAGTCCAGCTGATAATAAGAGAATTTAGATCAATTCCTGACAGAGATACACAATCATATTATTTTTTAGATACCCTTCTGTTTTAAGACTTGATAATGATTTTATAGCTAATATCTACTATATAACTTCTTTACAGAAAGTTGTTCCTAATGCTACGAAGTAG
>CANCKV010000342.1 GCA_947378615.1 Chitinophagaceae bacterium
CACCAATCTGACCATTTAGTTTCTCAATAAAGTTTTTACATAATAACAATCCGAGTCCTGTTCCCATTTCATTATTAGTTCCTAATGTGGTGAACTTCCCTTTATCTTGAAATATCTTTTGAATGTTTTCGGGCGAAATCCCAACCCCTTCATCTTGTACACTTATCTCTACATTATCGCCAATTTGTTTTGAGTAAATGGTAATATTCCCATTAGAAAGACAAAACTTAATTGCATTAGAAATTAGATTTCTTACTACAAGGTCTATCATGTTTTTATCAGCAAACACATTTGTTCCTATCGGCACCTGATTGACTAGTACAACTTGCTTTTCAATTGCTTGATTCTCTAGTAATTCTAATTCACTTTGCACGATAGAATTCATATCAAAAACGATACACTCTATTTCTTCCCCCTTTAATTGATTTTTCGACCATTCTAATAAGTTATCTAAAAAACTAGATACTGTATTTAGACTCTTATCAAGCATAGGAAACACAGACTGTGACCTTTCTTGTGTTAATTTCCCCGTATTTAACAAGTTTAAAATTTTTCTTAAATTATTTAAAGGACTACGTAAATCATGAGAGATGATGGCAAATAATCTATCTTTTAAGTTGTTCAGTTCTTCAATATGATGTGACTGTTGCTTTATTTTCTCATTATTTGACTTTAATTCATTATTCTGTAATACAATTTCCTTTTGCTTTATGTTGATGTCCTTATTTGCTTTTTCAAGGTCACAATTCACTTTTCTTAGTTTACTTCTTGAATAAAAAGTGTAGCCTAAGATAAATAGCACTAGAAATAGGGTAATTAATATGACTATGGATATCAGATGCTGTTTTTTAAGTTCAGCATCTTTTTGTATTTCACTCGCTTTTAATACAGCAAGCTCCATATCCTTTTTTTCAGTCTCATAGGCCTGAAGTAAATTATTATTTAAATCGGACTGTACACTGTCTTTAGTACTTATGTAAAGCGTCTTATAAATTAAGGCCTCTTCAAACTTATTTTGTCTAGTAAGGACTTGACTAAATAGGTTATAGGAATCAATCAGCACATCTTTTATATCAGTTTCCTTAGCTAATTCGAATCCCTTTCTAATACAAGTTTCTGCATTCTTTAAATCATTTTGGGCTAAATAAACATTTGTCAGCGTTAAATAATTGGAGGAAAGTAAATACAAATTATTCCCTTTTTCAGCAAATGTCAAACCCTTAGTGGCGTATTCTTTAGCGAGTTTTAAATCCTTTTTCTGAAAATAAACTTCTCCAAAATTTGTGTAGATATAGGGCAACGTATTGTAATCATACTTTTGGCTAATCTCATTAGCCTTATTTAGATAATCGAGGGCTTTATCAGATTGGTTTGAATGGTATAGTGCATCAGACATATTGATGTAACACTTGCAAACACCTTTTATGTTTTTAGACTTAGCGTAAAACTCAAGTGCACTTGTATAATAATCAAGCGCTAATTGTTCATTGCTTAAATCGGAATATAATACACCTAAACTCATATTTGTAGCTGCCAATCCTGCTATGTCATTATATTTCTTTGCAACTTTATTGCAGTCATTAAAGTAGGAAAAGGCATTATTAATATCGCCAATAACCTCATATCCCAACCCAATCGTTAGCAGTGCATTTTGTTCCCGAATGCTATCATGAATTTCCTCTGCATTTTTTAATGCCATCTTACTGTAAAAGATTGCATTTGCAGGGTCTGTATTTAGGTAAATATCAGCAGCAGCTATCAATAAGTCAATTTTGGTACTATCAACCTTACATTTATTGTATTTGCCTAATATGCTATCTACCTCATTATTTTGAGAATAAGTAGTAGATACCACTTGTAACAATAAAAGCATAGGCAGTATGTACTTCAAATTCAACATAATTTTTTTAAGTTTCTTTGTCATGTGGTTATCTCTATTTAGAAGAAACTAAAATGTTAGTGAGAGAACCCATTGAGTAATAAATCAATCAACATCAATTGCCCTTAATTACAAAGATGAGATATTTACTTTATATTCTACCTATCATTCATCGTATTTTAAGAGTTTTAAATTATTTATATTCTTGATGAGAAATAATAATCATTACGTGAAAGGTGCAAAATAAAATCGTCCGCTCGCTGAAGGTAAAGTGAACCAAAATCTAGCACCTTCATTTTCTATACTTTCAACACCTATCTCGCCTCCAAGCTTTTCAATAAAATTTTTACACAATAACAAGCCTAACCCTGTCCCCATTTCATTATTAGTTCCTTGAGTTGTAAAGTTTCCATTATTCTGAAATACTTTGCCCATACTTTCTGCAGAAATACCCTTGCCGTCATCTTTTACGCTAATTTCAACCATTCCATTATCCTTCCGAAGATGATAAACAGTAATTTTTCCATTAGGATAACAGAATTTAATGGCGTTCGATATCAAATTCCTAATAACAAGGTCAATCATATTCCTGTCTGCAAAAACATTAGTGCCAACAGAAACTTGATTACTCAAAATAATTTGTTTCTCTGCGGCTTGACTTTCGAGTAATTCAAGTTCCTCTTTTATCAATAAGCTAATATCAAATGCAGTCTTATCTACTAATTCGCCCTTCATTTGATTTTTTGACCATTCGAGCAAATTGTCCAAAAAGGTTGAGACGGTAGTCAAACTTTTGTCTAACATTGGAAATACAGTCTGAAATTGTTCTTTACTTAGTCTTCCATTAATTACTAAATCCAATGTCTTTCTTAAATTATTTAAAGGACTCCGTAGGTCATGAGAAATAATGGCGAATAGTCGGTCTTTAATATTGTTAAGCTCCTCAATATGAATTGATTGTTGAATAATCATATCATTATTTAAGGACAATTCATTGTTTTGACTCACTATTTCTTTCTGCTTTTCATTTATTTCATTATTTGCTTCCTCTAAAGCAAGGTTTGCATTTCTTATTTTATTACTCGAATACAATATGTAAACAGCAATAAATATCAGTAAAAGTAGCGTTGAAAGTATTATTATTGAAATGAAGTGTTGTTTTTTCAGTTCTGCATCCTTTTGTAGCTCACTTGTTTTGATAATAGCAAGCTCCATGTCTTTTTTTTCGGACTCATAAGCCTGCAATAAATTATTATTTAACGATGACTGAACACTGTCTTTTGTGTTGATATAAAGATTTTTGAAAAGCAAGGCTTCATGGAACTTCTTTTGTTGCTTAAGAACTTGACTATACAAATTATAACAGTCAATCAATACTTCTTTTATGCCTGTTTTTTCAGCAATTTCAAATCCCTTTTTTATATATAATTCAGCGTTCGCAAGGTCATTGAAGGCTAAATAGATTTTTGCTAGAATTAAATAATCAGAGGAAAGGATATATAAATTATCAGATTTTTCTGCTATCTCTAATCCTTTCAATACAAATTCTTTTGCAAGGGTAAATTCTTTTTTTCTGCAATAAGCCTCAGAAATATTTGAATAGATGTATAAGAGTATATAATTATTATTATGACGACTTATTTCAAGTGCTTTCTGAAGATAAATAAGAGCCTTATCACTATTGTTCGAATTATATAGGGCATCGGACATGTTGACGTAACTTTTGCATACACCCCGCATATTGTTTGTTCTAGAAAAATATTGATTAGCATTCGTATAGTATTCTACAGCTAATTGTTGGTTCCCAATGTCGGAATAAAGTATTCCAATACTCAAATTAATTTCAGCCAATCCCTTTAAATCATTGGCATTAAGTGCCACTTTATAGCAATCATTAAAATAATTAAAAGCATTGTTGATATCACCCTTATCCTCATATCCCATTCCCATAGTCAAAAGGGCTAATTGTTCTCTGTAGCAATCATGAATTTTTCTTGCATCTTCAAGTGCTTTCTTCCCATAAACAATGGCGTTTGAAGGTTCGGTATTTAAATAAACGGCAGCTACAGAAAGGTAGATGTCAATTTTGGCACTATCGGTTTTACATTTTTTATATTCATTTAATAAGCTATCTACTTCAACCTTTTGAGCCAAACAAATATTGATTTGAAATATAAGAATTACCGCAAATAGGAATTTAAGTTGATTCATAATTCTCTTCATTCAATCAATACTCTTTATAGCACGAAAACATTCAAAAGGGAGTAACATTTTATCATCAAACAAAATGTAATCAATCAATAAAAGCAAGAATCTTATATTGCAAAGTGTTCATAAAAGCTACTTACCATTATTGCAAATATGAGAAAATAATTACAATTTTTTATTGAAATGATGTAAATATTTATGCACAACTTATTATTTCCAAGTTTATACATCAACATTTAGAAAATTTAGGAACACTACCTGTAAAATTTCAAAAAGTTTTATAACGTTTAGATGTACTAATCCTATTAGAACTTAATAAACTTCAATACCACTGTCAAAACAATCTTCTGAACAAATTAATTTACTAAAAGCGTTTACTATAAGAACTAAAGATACCTATTTTTTTGCCTGATGTCTATCCACAAAACTTGATGAACCCACTTAATACTCATGAAGGCAGTTCAACAAGCTTATCGAACCCACTTAACACCTATGAAGGCAGTTCAACAAGCTTATCGAACCCACTTAACACC
>CANCKV010000343.1 GCA_947378615.1 Chitinophagaceae bacterium
TTAGAAGATTTTACATCTATTTCATTTAAGATAAAATTCCTTCCAAAAATGTCTTTGTTGCAAGTTGAATATCTGTTTGTCCTTCTAATGCCTTTATATAAGCTGTTCCTATAATTGCTCCATTTGCATACTTACAGGCAGTTGTAAAAGTTTCTTTGTCCTTTATTCCAAAACCAACTAAAATAGGATTCTTTAGATTTAAAGATTTTAATCTTTCCAAATATTTTTCTACTGCATTAAAATCTTTTTCATTACCCGTAGTTGAAGAAGAAGAAACAGCATATAAGAAACCACTACTCAATGAATCGAGTCTTCTTACACGCTCTTCACTAGTTTCAGGAGTGACCAAGAAGATAAAGTCCAAACCATACTTTTTGATGATTGCACCATATTCTGTTTCATATTCATATTCTGGCAAATCTGGAAGAATTAATCCAGAAACACCCACAGCTGCTGCATCCTTACAAAACTTTTCAAAACCATATTGTAGAACAGGATTCATGTATCCCATTAATATAATAGCGGCCCCCCTATCCCCTAAAGGGGGAGGAAGTTTCTTTAATTGACTAAAAAGTGTAGCGATTGTCATCCCGTTTTCCAAAGCAACCAAACTACTTTGTTGAATTACAGGGCCATCTGCCAAAGGGTCGCTATAAGGCATACCCAATTCAATAATATCAGCACCATTATTCTGTAATGTATCTATTATTTGTAGGGTGCTATCCAAATGAGGATACCCCGCAGTACAATATACATTCAATACATTACCTGATTTATTCTTAAATATTGCTTGTAGCTTACTCATCTTAATTATTAGTTGTTAGTTGTTAGGGGTTAGGGGTTAGGTTTTAAAATGGTATTACCACTTATAACTAACAACTAACCACTAATAACTATAATTATTTCATTGCCTTCATATAGGTTGCCAAATCTTTATCACCTCTCCCACTTAAACAGACCACCACCACATCTTTTTTGGTTAATCCCAAAGTCTTTAATGCAGCAAAGGCATGTGCAGATTCAAGAGCAGGTATAATACCTTCAATTTTGGATAAATGAAACACGGATTCTAAGGCTTCATCATCAGTAGCACTCAAAAACAAACCTCTTCCACTCTTAAAAAGATGTGCATGAAGTGGTCCTATACCAGGATAATCCAATCCTGCAGAAATACTATGTGGCTCAACTACTTGACCGTCATCCGTTTGCATCACCAAACTTTTACTTCCATGAAGAACCCCTGATTTTCCCAATTGAGTTGTGGCAGCACTCATGCCCGAATTAACTCCATGACCTGCTGCTTCAACTGCCACTAACTGAACACTTAATTCATTCAAATAATGGTAGAAAGCACCTGCTGCATTGCTACCTCCCCCAACACATGCCACCACATGTGTCGGCAACTCGCTACCTGTTTTTTCTAGAAGCTGAGCTCTTATTTCTTGACTAATTACACTTTGAAAACGGGCAACCATATCTGGATAAGGATGTGGTCCTACCACACTACCAATTATATAATGTGTGTCAACAGGATTATTAATCCAATCTCTAATTGCTTCGTTTGTAGCATCTTTAAGGGTTTTACTTCCACTCAAGGCAGGAATAACCGTTGCACCTAACAATTGCATTCGAGCAACATTCGGTGCCTGCCTTTCAATATCCTTTTCACCCATATAAACTATACATTCCATGCCTTTTAAAGCACAAACAGTTGCTGTTGCCACTCCATGTTGACCAGCACCTGTTTCGGCAATGATTCTTGTTTTACCAAGTCTTCTTGCCAATAGTATTTGTCCAATTGTATTATTAATCTTATGTGCACCTGTATGACATAGGTCCTCTCTTTTTAGATAAATGTTAGAACCCAATTCTTCACTCAATCGCTCCGCATAAAATAATGGAGTAGGACGACCTACATAATCCTTCAACAACATCTGAAACTCTTGTTGAAAAAATTCCTCTTCCATTATCTTCAAGTAATTCTCCTTTAATTCTGCCACATTTCTTTGCAACATTTCAGGGATGTAAGCACCACCAAAGCTTCCGTAATAACCATGTTCATTCGGATTTTGAAACCCTACTACTTGCTCTACTTCTGTCAATTCACTCATATATCGTTTCTTTAAAAAAAATAATCTAATATCCTCTCAATTTCATTTTAAATTTACAATATTGCATTTCCATTCTTACTGCTTCATTGCAATTACAGGATTTGTACCACTAGTACCGCTTACGTTTCCGTTTGCATCATAATTTACTTTCGTATTTCCTATTTTATCAATTGTACCGTTGAAATTATAAGCTATTTGAGTATTACCAATCGACTGAATATTGCCATTATAATTATACCCAATATTAGAATTCCCTACAGACTGAACCCTTCCTTCGTAAGTATATTGAATAGGTAAATTGCCTACGCTCTCCAACAAACCACGATAATTATATTGAGGTGTTACATTACCTCCACTTGTCGGCATCGACACACTTGCTATCCTTCCAAATTGAGTAATTATGACACTTCCCCCATTATTAAAAAAAGTAACTGTAAACTTCCCATCTAGCCCAAGATTTATTTTATAATCAGGTCTTATGCCGGATGTAACTTGTTGTTCTTGTAACTGAGTAGAATTATTATTCGTAATAACACTCGGAGTTATAGAATTGTTATTCTGCTCCGATTGTGATGGTTGGGATTTAGCTCTAACTGAAGGAGTTAAGGTATTATTGCCCACATTATTATTTTGAGGCGAACTATTTAAAGTGCCATTATTTGGAGGAACCTGCTTTTTCACATTAGGATTTACCCATTTTTGTACCACTCCTTTATTGCTATCTGTACTAGTCGACTTCTTCCATGAAGTACCCGCAACTTGCTTTTTAGGCTGCCCTTTGCTAACAGGCGTTGAATTCCCATAATTATTACTTGCAGCTAAATCGGTAGGATCTGTCACTAAATAATTTCCTGAATTACTTCTATTTGAATTAGCATTAATATTTTTGACCGTCCCTTTTTTTGTTCCTACTTCTTTAGGATTATAATGAAAACTTGGAGGTGGTGTAATTGAATTTACTTCCCCATCATTTTCTAGAATCGGTTTTGCATCAGGAGTCTTATATTGATAAACAGTTTCAGAAATTTGCTGCGGTTGTTTATTTCTCCCAAAACTTAACGTTGGGGTAAGAGAAGAACCACCTTTATTTGCATCTATAGTAAATTGAGCATTCTGATTTCGAATATCTTCTTTTACAATTGAAGGCGCATTTAAGGAGGAACTATCAATTGGAGGAGGAGGGACATATCGTGGATTAAATAATGCAGAATCATCTTTTAGTGCTTCGGGAGTTTTAGAAACAACTATGTGGGGAAAAATTGTTGTACTTGTATTAGGTTGTGCAGTTAACGTCCCTTTCAAGACACGTGATTGTCCTGAAGTAGTTAACTTCAAAGTGAATAACAAAAATAATATTACAACAACGTGTTTCATTTCTTTTTTTCAAACAGGCTAAGTTTAGTTGTTAGTGGTTAGTGGTTAGTTATTATCATAACTTATAAAATTCCCATTCATAACTAACAACTAACCACTAACAACTAACAACTATTTTTTCAACTCCTTCACAAAAGCCCCTAACTTATCCATATCCTTTACTCCGGGAGAAATTTCAAATCGACTATTCACATCTATTGAGAACAAATCCTTTGCCACTGTGTCTTTACTGAACGCCCTTAAAGCAGGGATATCATCGGGTTGAATACCTCCACTCAGGAAAAAAGGCTTATCAATATCTAATCCTAACAAGGCATCCCAATTAAATTTCTTTCCAGTTCCTCCATACCCCACCCCTTCTGTATCAAACAAAAACATATCTACTACATCCTTATAATCTTTTATTTTCCAAAGGATATTATCATCTTCGGCTAACCTAAATGCTTTGATAACAGAGATATAATCTGATATTTTTTCACATGTTTTTGGACTTTCATCTCCATGTAATTGCACAAGATACAAACCGCAACTATCTACAGTCTGTAATATTTCTTCGCTTGGTGCATTTACAAAAACCCCCACCTTATTGATATGCCCCTTAATCTTTTTGATGTTTATAGCAGGCATATATTTAAAAACAAAGCGTGGGCTTTTAGGATAGAAGATAAAGCCACAAAACTCTACTCCCATCTCATCAAGTTGTTTCACTTGTTCAACATCTGTCATCCCACAAACTTTAATTCTCATGTGCTTTTGATTTAGCGTCCTTTTGTATTTAATTCATTAACAAAATTAGCAAAAGCAATCGTCGGGTCAGGCTGTTTCATAAAGTGTTCACCTATCAGAAATCCTTTAAAACCAGCATTGCGTAAAAATACAATAGTATCGGTTTCATTGATGCCACTTTCTGCAACAGCCACCTTATTTTTCGGCATTTTCTGAATCAATTGTGCAGAAGCCTCAACATTAACTACAAAATCCTTCAAATTTCTATTATTCACGCCAACCAAGTCTACTTCATCACAAATATGACCTAACTCCTCCTCATTATGAATCTCTAACAACACTTCTAATCCAATACTCTTAGCAATTTTCGCCAATTCCTTCACTTTTTCGGGTGATAAACA
>CANCKV010000344.1 GCA_947378615.1 Chitinophagaceae bacterium
GACAAAAGGCTAAACACATAGGTGCATAGCCATATAGAAAGGACATAGTTTTTTTCTATGTTTTATTAAAAAAGGTCACAGAGGAATCCTAAATCGTGGCATTCTGAAATGCTTTTCTGATAAGAAGTTATAGGATACTAAACAAGTAAAACGATTGCATAGCAACAATATATCATTTACTTTTTTACTTACTGAGTTTATGAAAATAAGATTTCAATCCATCATTGCAATAGCAATTGGCTTATTCACCACGGTTAATAGTATGGCACAACAGCACAATATTTCTACAAAAAATGTATATCCTACAACAAGAAAGGATAATAGCGTAAAGGATATATTTTTCGGCACTACTGTCTATGACCCCTACAGATGGCTTGAAAATGATACTTCTTCTGAGACAAAAGACTGGGTTAGGGCCGAAAATAAGGTTACGCATTCTTATTTAGATCAAATTCCCTTTAGAGATAAAATTCGTAAGCGATTAAAAGAGGTTTGGAATTATGAATCGCTGTCTGCACCTTTCAAGGCAGGGAAATACACTTATTTTTACAAGAACAGTGGATTACAAAATCAATATGTCTTATATCGTCAAATAGAGAATGAAGAACCTGAAGTGTTTATTGACCCAAATACCTTTTCTGACAAAGGAACAACTTCAATGTCGGGCATTCAATTCACTAAAGATGGAACAATGGCTGCCTATCAAATTTCTGAAGGTGGTTCCGATTGGCATAAAATAATTATTCTCGACGCCCTGACTAAAAAACAATTGGGTGATACGCTAATTGATATAAAATTCAGCGGCATTGCTTGGAAAGGAAATGAGGGTTTCTATTATAGTAGTTATGATAAACCGAAAGAGGGCAGCGAATTGAGTGGAAAGACTAATTACCATAAACTTTATTTTCATCAATTGGGTACACCACAAAGTAGTGACAAATTAGTTTTTGGAGGGGAAGAACGGAAGCGGAGATATATTGGAGGAGGCATCACTGAAAATGGGAATTGGTTAGTGATTACTGCTGCAAACTTTACCCATGGAAATGAATTGTATCTTCAGGATTTGTCAAAAGTGGATGCTCCAATCATTCCAATTGTAGAGAACATAAAGAATATGTATGACGTGATTGATGCGGATGACAATTATTTATATATCAGAACAGACAATAAAGCACCTACTTGCAAAATAATGGCGGCACCTATTGACCGTCCTCAACAAGAATATTGGAAGAAATTTATTCCTCAAAAGAGAAACAATCCTTCCAATTCGAGTACTTGTGGTGGCTATATCTTTAATACATATCTAAAGGAAGGGATTTCGACAGTTGTTCAATTTGATATAAAGGGAAAGAAGATTCGTACAATCAATTTGCCAGGTATCGGCACCACGTATGGATTTAGTGGAAAGCGAACCGATAAAGAATTGTTTTTCATGTTTACTTCTTACACCACCCCTCCTACTATTTATAAATTAAATATTGCAACTGGTAAAACTGAATTATATAGGAAGCCAACTGTTCAATTTAAATCTGAGGATTACGAATCTAAACAAGTCTTTTATCGATCGAAGGATGGCACTAAAATCCCGATGATTATTACCCATAAAAAGGGATTAAAACTTGACGGAAAGAATCCAACAGTATTATATGGTTATGGCGGATTTGGTGTTAATCTGACACCTGCATTTAGTACAGCTAATATTTTTTTACTCGAGAATGGCGGTGTCTATGCCGTAGCTAACCTGAGAGGGGGGAATGAATATGGAGGCAAATGGTATGCAGCCGGTATCAAGACTAAGAAACAAAATGTGTTCGACGATTTTTATGCTGCTGCAGAATGGCTAAAAGAAAACAAATATACTTCCACTGAGTATTTAGCAATTTCGGGTGGATCAAATGGGGGATTGTTGGTGGGTGCTACAATGACACAGCATCCTAACGTTTGTAAAGTAGCTTTTCCAGCAGTAGGGGTATTAGATATGTTGCGGTATCATAAGTTTACGGCAGGTGCGGGTTGGGCGTATGACTATGGAACTTCGGAGGATAGCAAGAAAATGTTTGATTACCTACAAGGATATTCACCCTTGCATAATTTAGTTGCAGGTACTAATTATCCTGCTACATTAGTTACGACTGCCGATCATGACGACCGAGTAGTGCCTGCTCATTCTTTTAAGTTTGCAGCAACGTTACAAGAGAAAAATAGTGGCGACAATCCTGTTTTAATCAGAATCGAGACAAAGGCAGGGCATGGTGCAGGGATGAGTACCAATCAATTGATAGAAAGTGTGACAGACAAATGGGCCTTCCTATTTTGGAATTTGGGTATTAAACTTTAAAAACAACCTACTAGAAGGAGGCGGGTGCATAAAAATTTTTCGTTGCGTGAGGACACGCCGCGAGGCTTACTGCCGAGGTTCGTGTCTCCACGAAACTCTATAAACGAAAAACTTTTATGCACCCTAGTAGGCTCATGCTTGTGTTTAAATATCTCTTAGAAAGAAGAAAAGCATACACATAGGTGTTACTACTCAGGTATTTTTAGGGCGCTAAAAGTTTTCGCTGTGTGAGGACACACGAGACAAACTGCCGAGGTTCGTGTCTCCACGAAACTCACTGCCGAGGTTCGTGTCTCCACGAAACTCTTTAAGCCAAAACTTTTATGCACACTATTTTTACCACAAGGATTTGATTAAAGGAACACATCGAACAATATATTTTTTAGGCACTTACTTGCCAATTATTTAAAAAGAAGCCCTTGTGATCCTTGTTTTTCTTCGTTGACTTTGTGGTAAAATCTCCTGATTAGTAACTCACCTTCGAATACCCTCAGCTATAACAACTCTGAATCATTCAAAAAATAGTGGATCAGGACAGGTTAGGAAGTAGTTATTTTTTTTATGAGAATGATAATTATGAATGAAAGTTTTCTAATAGATTTGTAATTCAAAATAATATTTTAAGTAAAAAACAACCTTGTTATGTCATTGATTAAAAACATTCTTTGTGCAGTAGATTATTCAGAAACTTCATCGTATGCTTTTGAGTTTGCTTACGATTCTGCTACCGTAAGAAACGCATCTCTTACAATTATTCACGTGGCAGGCCGTCAAGAAGAAATGGCTGCTGTTTCTTTTAAACAAATTGAAGATGAATTAGCATTTTGGATTGCTGAAAGAAATCCTAATAAAATACCTATCAAACAAGATATTCTTTTTGGGATACCCTATGTAGAAATTCTAGAAGCTGTCAAATATTTAAAACCCGACCTGATAGTATTAGGCAATAAGGGGCACAACATTCACGAACATTTCTTTATTGGACACGTGGCTGAGAAAGTTTTGAATAATACAGAATTACCTGTACTGCTAATTAAGGCACCTGCAAAGGCAAAATAATTTAATTTTCAGAAAAGAAAAAAGAAAGCTAAATACAAGATGTGTTTAGCTTTCTTTTTATTATGCTAAATATATTTATGGAATGTAATTCAAGTTATTTATCCATAAAAAGTATGATTTTGATTAATAAGGAATGCTGAATAAATAATTTAGCATTCATAAAATCGTTTCACCTAGTAGCCCCCAATTCTACGAAGTAGAATTTCTATGTGAACTTCTCTTTAATAAAATATAGAAAAAAAATCTAGAATTGCTGAACAAATAAATGGAACAATAATACCATCATTTCACTAATGCTTTCCCAAATTCTGCGAAGCAGGATTACTATGTGACCTTCTTTCTTATCAATAGAAAATAGAAAAAATCTATGTGATTTCTATGTGAGTCTAGATGCCTATGTGTTGAGGCCTTTTTCTTAACATTTCTTATTATTTTTGATAGTAATACTCTTTAAAATGCTCCATTTATTTGTTTTGCTTTCCCTATGTGCTTTCTATGTGAACCTATCTGTCTACTATATAACTTCTTTTCAAAAAAGCTGTTTCAATGCTACGAAGTAGCATTCCTATGTGACCTTATTTTTACTAAAAAACATAAAAAACTGTGTCCTTTCTATGTGGCTATGTGCCTATGTGGTAGCCTTTCGTATTTCCTAGAAGGGATATAAATAAGAAACATTAATCCCTTCATTTCACACTTTGTGTTGAGATTTTTCTTAATAAAATTCGTGTTATTTTCTATAGTATTAAAGCTGAAAATTACTCAACTTATTTATTTTACCTTCCTAAATCATCAAATAAAAATAAATAAACGAATAATTGATTTTTCTTTATCTCAGTATGGATTTTATAACCTAATCTTGCACCGCAACGCCAGTATAGTAAAGTCTGGATCGAATATCAATTGGAATTTTATATTATCCTCATCTAACAAAAAAATCGTAAGTAAGATAATCAGCTTAAAGTCAGTTCAACACAATTAATTGACCACTTATTATCTTCTTCTTAAGCTTACGATATTGATTTTTTTTTAAATTTATGATTATGCCGGTCATCGTAATACCGATACCACTTACACCTGCCCTTACTACAACTGTAGTAACTGCAGTCGCAGCAGTTAGTGTGATTACTAATACACTGAAAATACCTTTAACCCCTGCTGAAACTGCACAGCAAATTTCCGTTTCTACCAACAGGGAAGC
>CANCKV010000345.1 GCA_947378615.1 Chitinophagaceae bacterium
AGGTGTATTGACAACAGGCAATGTTTCTGTATTGTTGAATGATACCACAAGCCATAAATATACCTTGTTGGCGAATCCTTATCAGTCGCCAATTAGTTACACTGCCTTTCAGTCGTCGAACAGTTCGAAGATTAATAATAAGATGTGGACATACAGTCCCTTTGGTAATGGAAACTATACTACCTATTTACAGGGGGTGATTGCTAATGGTGCAACAGGATATGATAATGCTCGTGGAAATTATTTGTCTGTAGGGCAGGCGTTTTTTGTGGAGGCGAATGCAAATGGCAGTGTCAGCTTTCAAGAAAGCCATAAGACAAACGGTGTCATCCCAAATACCCAATATTTTGGAACAGCCATGAATCCTATGTTGAGGGTTGGATTGAAGACAGGGAACGATTCGGTTTTATTGGATGAGATATTGGTTAGGTTTGATAAATCAGGAACACGGAATTATAATCAGACCAATGACGCCATCACATTTAATTCAGGAAATCAGGTATTGACATCTATCAAGGAAGGCAAGGCTTTGTCGATTGCAACACACCCGGATAATTTGTCTATTGATACGACCCAAATAGGGATTTCTTCACAAAGGAATGGATTCTATAAGTTGAAATTCTCTGATTTTGAAGGTATGGATGTGACAAAAAGCATCACTTTGATGGATAATTTTTTAGGGATTAGCCAGAACATTCGGGAGAATCCATTCTATGATTTCAATGTCAGTGCAGATTCAAATAGTCAGGGTAACAATCGATTCAAAGTGCTTGTTGGTAATGGTACAGCATTGTATTTGGATAAAATAAGTTTATCTGTTACGAAAAATGAGGAAGGGGTAGGTGTCAGGTGGTCAGTGGCAAATCAAACAGGCATTCATTCATATATCGTTGAAAAGGGATATGATAATTTTCATTTTGCAGGAATTGCAACTTTGATTGCCAAGGTTGACAATAATTATACTTTTGAGGACAATAGTCTATCAGACACTTCGTTCACTATATACTACCGAATAAAAGCAGTGAGTGAAACGGGGGTTATTAACTACAGCAACGTTGCTAAGCTAATTACCAATTACGAATCAGGCATTACACTTTATCCTAATCCACTAAAGGACAGGGTATTGAATGTGTCCTTTTCAAATGTTGCTGCTGGCAAATATGAAATCAGCATCTACAATTCACTTGGAGAGAAAGTGATTGAGCAGCAATTTAGCCATGCGGGTGGTACTTCAAGTCACTCTTTGACTATTGGCAATAATTTGGCAGGAGGTATTTATAATGTGGTGATATCGAATAAGGGAAGTGGTAGTGTGGTTTGTAGGAAAAGGTTAGTTGTTAGTTATTAGTTGTTAGTGGTTAGTTGTTAGTTATGAGTGATGAGTGATGAGTGATGAGTTATGAGTTATGAGTTGTTAGTTATGAGTGGATGGAGAAAGGGGTATTGAAATTTAAAATGAGGAAAATGAGTAGTGGATTTAAAGAGAGAAGGATGAGTAATGAAGCAAGTAGTTATTTAAAAGAGAACAAATTGGATAAAGTAAATAATGATTTTATTAACTATTACTTAATACCTAACACCTATTACTTAATACCTAATACTTAACACCTATTTCTTATAAAACATTGGTTATTATGAATAAATACTTTTCACACGGTATATTAACCTTTTTGGGTAAGCAATCAATACTATTGCTTTGCTTACTATTTTATGGGATAGTTATGTTTGGGAAAACAATTAACACAGCCAATTTCCGAACTATTGGAACGCCCCCCTTAAATTCTGCTACAAAATGGCAAGCATCTACTGTAGCTGCAAACTTTTATATGATTGGCAATCCTAAATCGGTTCATGGAATACCTACAGCACCAATCATAGGTAACGCAACTGCAAATGGCATGATTGTTTCCGTATATTTCATACCACCTGCCAATTCTGTTGTAACGAAATATACGGTTACTTCAAGTCCTGGAGGAATCACTGCGACAGGTTTTACAAGCCCAATAAAGGTAACGGGACTTACTAAGGGTGTGTCTTACACATTTACAGTATATGCTACCAATAGTAGCGGGAATGGCCCATCAAGTAATCCGACCAATCAAGTAGTTCCCAATCCCAATTTTTATTACTTCTCCATTTCAATGGGTAATGACAATAATACCGCTAAACAGGCACAAAATCCATTGACTCCTTGGAAGACCATTAATAAACTGAATGGTGTTATGAGAAACCTGTTGCCAGGTGACGAAGTGTTGTTTAATAGAGGCGATACGTTTTCGGGTACGGTTAACATCAAGGTTTCTGGAGCATTGAATAATCCCATTACCTTCTCGACTTATGGAACAGGCAATAAACCAATGTTTGATAACCGTATTTCATTGACCAATTGGACTCAAGTAGGCAGCAATTTATGGGAGGCAACCCATCCATTGTTGAATGCCATGCCATTTGCCTTATTTATCAATGACAGCCTGAAGCCGTTAGGCAGGTATCCGAGAAACACTGCTGCAAATGGTGGTTTCCTGAATACGGATGCATTGCACAATGTTATTTCACCAAATTCTAATAAGGAATTTACTTGCCATTCGCTTCCTGCTAATCTCGATTTTACAGGGGCAGAAGCGATAGTCAGATCAGATGCATGGGTGTTGGATCATCTGCCGGGTGTGGTTGAGGTGGGTGATACCACCATTAAATTTGCTTCGCCAAATACAAAAACGAGTCATGCCTTGAAACCTTGGAGAGGGTTTTTCTTTCAGAATCATCCGAGCTGTCTCTCCTCCGATGGAGATTGGTGTTATCGTTGGCACCCGAGTGATTCCATCATGTTATACTCTATTGCTAACCCAAATAATAGAAACATAAAGGTGTCAAATACGGCTAACGAATTTGCTTTTACAGATACCAACTATTCATATATCAGCATCAGCGGACTTTACTTTATGGGTACCGACTCTGCTGCCGTCATCTTGAAAAATGCAAATTATGTCACTATATCCAATTGCGATTTCAGAAAGGCAGGTTTGAATGATATATTGGCAAACAATTGCGATAGCCTATCAATTAATAACAACACTATTGCTCATTCCCAAGGCAGAAGTATTGTGGCAAACGCTTGCACACATGTATCCATCATCGGCAATATCTTGGATTCTATAGGGATGGTTGCAGGGATGGATTTGGAGACCCAATCGAACCTTTATAGTTATCTTGGAATGTATGTGGGAAGAACAGGCAAGTTTACGTGCAATTGTCTGATTCAGGATAATAGTATCAATGGTACTGGTTATGATGGAATCTATTTTCAAGGCTCTAATGTAACTATTAGCCATAATTTTATTAGCAACTTTTGTTCGGTTATTGATGATGGAGGAGGGATTTATACATTTACCAATAATACCGATAGTGTAGCCAACCGATTTATTACCAACAATATTGTAATGAATGGGATAGGTAATACCTATGGCTTTACGACTGACACAACCTATAAACCTGCACATGGCATTGATTGGGATGCCTTTTCCCCTTATGTTACCGTAACTGGTAACACAGTAGCAAACTGTGCGGGAAGTGGTCTAACTTGGGGCTTTTCTGCCAATACTCTTAAAAATAATACAGTCTATAACTGCGGGAAAACCGGATTAAGCGTAGGTGAAGGGCAGCCAAACTATACAGGAGACCAAACCTTGAAAAATTTACCTAATTACAGCACTGCTAATGATATTGAAAATAATTTATTTGTTAGTACCAAAAAGCATATTGGAAATGCTAACACAAGTGGATTTTTAGGAAGGTATTCAATTGATACTGCTGCCAAAGCAGGGTATGGGAAATTAGGCATTGTCAACAACAACATCTATTGCAACCCGTTTTTACAAAATTCAGTGTTCAATATTATTGGTGAGTACACGGACACTTCCGGTTTTTGTAGCTTATCAGAGTGGCAGGCACTGACAGGATATGATTCAAATTCGACAGGAAGTCCTGTAAGTTACCCATTATATAACAACCTTATTGGCAGTAACCTTGTTTCAAATGGTTTATTCAATTCGAATACAAGTGGATGGAGTACAAGCGGTTCTACTGGCAGCAGTTTAACCATCTCTACTGTTGCTGGAAAACTTGATGGAAACTGCCTAAAAGTAAAACTTTCAGGTTCTAATTCACAATCAAGCTCAAATGTATATTTTAATCTTCCTACCCTAACTGCTGGTAAAACGTATTTGTTGAGATTCTCTGCTTTGGGTACACTAATTGGTGCCCCATCAGGGTTTATTACAGTTAGGGTAAAGAATGCATTCGCTAATATGATGTACATTAATTTGTCAAACTCCCGAACAGAACAGCAAATTTTGTTTACTCCGACTACAAGCACTTCTGCAAATGTTGCACAACTGATTTTTGGTTCTAAGAATTTTAACGGCACCTATTATTTGGATAATATAAGCCTTTATGAGGTTAACCCGACTCAGGATTCCAATTATATACGTTTTGCCTATAACCCAACTCACATAGATAGCAACATCATAGCCGACAAGAATTATATTACCCCTGCGGGAGTTCGCTATAGGTTGGGAAGTGCAG